>NZ_WXWS01000654.1:0-5984 GCF_009904715.1 Vibrio sp. V42_P2S4T144
ACCCATCATCTATTGATAGATGATCTTGGTGTTAAATCTATCACCTCTTAGCAACTTAGCTAGAAATTTTTTAATAGACCAAAAACAGTACGTTAGCTCTGCTATAGACTTTGGTCTTATTGTGCGGCTACATGGACATGCTAAATTCGAATGAGATGAACAAAACAGAGTCACTCTAAGTACATTGCAAAAAGTGCATTGGGTGAGCTCAAAAACTCCATGTATTGAGGGAAAAACCATGGTAGAAACTAACGACTATCAAATGGCTATTGATTTACTGCGTTGTCACCTAGGCATCTCAGAGGACGAGGCAAAGCAACAACTTGGTATTTCAACCGATCATCATATGTCTCAGCGTGTTGCAGAAACACAACAAGCATTGATGGGGCTCAGCCAAGATAAGTAATCTGACTTTTTAGGTTACACCAACAAGAAAGGGCTGCATTGCGCAGCCCTTTGGTTTTTTAGTCTTTTACCCTAAACACCATTAGTCAGTGTTTAGCAACGGCTCTACATTAATGTACTTGCCTAGCTCTTTACGTTTAGCACTTGGAATATATGGAATTTCCCCAAGCTTAGGTGCATCGATACGTGCTTCTAGCATCTCGATAATGTCAGCGTAGTGCTCTGTGCCTGGGTTGACGCGGTTTGCCACCCAGCCAACAAGATTCAAACCATCCGCTTTAATACTCTCTGCTGTGAGTAAAGCGTGGCTCAAACAGCCTAATTTAATGCCAACCACCAGTACAACAGGTAACTGCTCTTCTTTTACCCATGTAGATAAACAGTCCGTATCGGATACTGGCACACGCCAGCCTCCAGCACCTTCAACGAGAACAACATCGGCTTGCTGCTTATGTTGAGCCAGTTTTTGACTCAGAACATCGTAACTTATTTCGACATGTTCATGCTTCGCTGCAATGTGGGGAGAAGCAGGCAACTCTAAAGCGTATGGGTTCACATCATCATAGTCCACATCGAGTGTTGCGGCGTCTTGTAAGTGTAAAGCATCAGAGTTACGCCATCCGGCTTCAGTCTTGTCACTCCCTGCTGCCACTGGCTTATAACCAATAGTGTTTAGTCCTTTTGCGGCGATCGCTTGCAAAATGGCTTTAGACGCTACCGTCTTTCCAACATCAGTATCCGTACCAGCAATAAAAAAAGCATCAATCATAGATGTATTACTCCAAAACAAACCTGATAACTTGCAGGTAGAAGACCTTGATCGTTTTTAAACGCTTGGTACGCATGCTCAACTTTTAACAAAGTCTCGCGACTAGTTAAACCGTGTGAGCGCCCGCTTACGTGATTTGCACCTATACCTTTGAGGTCACGCATAACTGAAAATGCAGAGTCGTACCAAACTGTGATGGTGGTCAAGTCTAGTTGATGGCTGTCACATCGAGATTGCGCTAACGCAATTTTTACCTGATTGAGCGTTAGAAAGTTATTGACGTGTTGATATGCATCAATTTTTTCCCATGATGCACGCAGCTCATACAGTGATCCATCAACCAGTGTAGAGAACCACGCTTTCCCACCATTTTTTAGCACGCGGCGCACTTCTTTTAGTGGGTAACTTAAATCTGTACACCATTGCAGCGCTAAACTTGAAAACACGTAATCGAAGCTATCATCGTCAAATGGTAAGTTTTCAGCATCAGCAACTTGGTAATGCATTCGTACTGCACCACAACGCTGCTCTGCTTTATCTAACATGGCTTGAGAGATATCGCCGCAGACTACTTCCGCACCGCGTTGTTGAAGTAGTTGGGAGAAATAACCCGTGCCACAACCTAAATCCAATACACGTTTTCCCGTCAAGTTTTCAGGAAGTTTATCAAGCAGCTGATGCCCGACATCACGTTGAAAAGCCGCATGTTTATCGTATGTTTCTGCTGCTTTACCAAACGAAGAGGCAATCGCGTCTTTATCTTGATGGAAACTCTCTAACGCGAGCGTTTGCGCTAATGCGGTAGTTGCATTATCCATTACAGCGCTCCTAATGCTTGCTTCAATGCGATTGAAAGCGTTTTAACTTGTTCATTAGTGTGATTGGCAGTGAGTGTTATTCGAAGACGAGACGTTCCTTTAGGCACCGTCGGAGGGCGAATAGCAGTCACCCAAATACCGTTTTGGCGACAAGCACCTGCTACTCGCAAAGCCAATTCAGATTCACCAATCAAAAAGGGCTTAATCGAAGTTTGAGTCTCAACAAACCCCTCAAGGCCGCTAAGGCTATCTCGATACACTTCACTAAGCTCAGAGAGCTTTTCACGTCGCCAAGACTGCTCTTGAACCATCGAGACTGCATGAGTCAACGCATACGCTTGTGCTGGCGGTATCGCCGTGGAATACACATGGTGACGAGCAAACTGAGTTAAAAAGTCCCCCGTTGCGTGGTCACATAAAATAGCTGCGCCAGACGTACCAAACGCTTTACCGAAGGTAACGACCAATAACTCAGGCTTAACCGCGGCATGCTCGCAAGAGCCACCACCGGATTGACCAAGAACGCCAATACCATGAGCGTCATCGACAGCAAGCCAAGCATCATGACTGCGAGTGACTTCAGCTATATCGCTGAGCGGCGCACAATCACCGTCCATGCTGAACACCCCTTCAGTCACAACCAGATGGTTGTCTTCGCTATTAATCAGCGATTTCAGGTGCTCGATGTCATTGTGCTTGAAACGCTTCATCTTAGCTGGTGACAACGTCCCCGCTTCCATCAGTGAGGCATGGTTCAAACGGTCTTGGATCAATACGTCTGACTTTTCTAACAAGGTGAACAACAAGGCTTGATTAGCACTGAACCCAGAACCAAACAAAATTGCTCTGTCGTAACCCAGCCATTCGGTCAGTGCGGCTTCTAAATTGCTGTGCGCGGCACTAAAGCCAGTCACCATCGGTGATGCCCCACTACCACTGCCGTATACACTCAAACCTTGCTGCCAAGCACGAACAAGCGCTTGGTCATTGGCCAATCCCAAATAATCATTACTTGAGAAATTAATGTAGCGTCTACCTTCGTGTTCCAAAACGGACTGGTTACCGGCAAACACCACATTCATAGAACGATTCAACCCTTGCGTTTTACGCTCAGCAAGGGCGGACTCGATACGAGATTTAAACGCTGGCATCGTAGAAAAGGTCGTCTTTTGTTGGACGAGCAGCAACACGCTCTACGACGCGATCGAGTAACTCATTTTCTTCGATTTCATCAGGCTTTTGAGACACCTCTTGGCTGTTAATGCCGAGCTTATTGAACAGCATCATGTCTTTGTCTTCTGAAGGGTTTGGCGTGGTCAGAAGTTTGCAGCCGTAGAAGATGGAGTTTGCACCCGCCATAAAACACAGCGCTTGCATTTGTTCGTTCATGTTTTCACGGCCAGCGGATAAACGAACGGCTGATTGAGGCATCATGATTCGTGCAATCGCAATCAGGCGAATGAAATCAAATGGCTCAACATCATCCACTTCTTCCAACGGTGTGCCCTTTACCTTCACGAGCATGTTGATTGGAACGCTTTCAGGGTGTACCGGTAAGTTAGCCAATTCAACCAACAAACCTGCTCGGTCATTGGCACTCTCACCCATACCGATGATGCCACCAGAACAAATCTTCATGCCGGCATCACGAACGTGAGAAAGCGTATCTAAACGGTCTTGATAAGTACGTGTGGTAATGATGTTGCCGTAAAATTCAGGAGACGTATCTAGGTTGTGGTTGTAGTAATCCAAACCTGCGGTTGCCAGTTGTTTTGCTTGATCTGGTGTCAACATGCCTAATGTCATACACGTTTCTAAACCCATGCCCTTCACGCCTTTGATCATGTCGGTCAAATGCGGCATGTCACGCTCTTTTGGATTTTTCCATGCTGCGCCCATACAGAATCGAGTAGAACCAGCATTTTTGGCTTTTTGCGCAGCATCGAGTACGCGTTCTACTTCCATCAGACGCTCTTTCTCGATGTCTGTGGTGTAACGAGCACTCTGAGGACAGTACTTACAATCTTCTGGACAAGCACCTGTCTTAATCGACAGAAGCGTGCTTACTTGAACATGGTTGGTTTGTTGATATTGACGATGTACAAGCTGCGCTTCGAATAGGAGATCCATGAATGGTTTTTCCATGAGATCGCGCACTTCAGCATGCGTCCAGTTATGACGAACTTCCACGTGTATTCCTTTAGTCACTTTTGTTGTTGTGTTGACAGTCTACTGAGTCTCGATAAACTGTCAACACAATGCAAAAGATCAAAGTTTACACCTGTCTGTTTTTTAACCTCAATTATTATTGGAATCGCACATGGATCTCGCCTTCGACCGCCAGCATATCTGGCATCCTTACACTTCGACATTGACACCTCTGACCTGCTACCCAGTGGCATCGGCAAATGGTGTTCATATTAAATTGGAAGACGGTACTGAGCTGGTCGATGGCATGTCTTCTTGGTGGTCGACGATCCACGGCTACAACCATCCGCATTTAAATCAAGCCGCTCACCAGCAAATCGATCAGGTCTCTCACGTGATGTTTGGCGGGATTACCCACCAGCCAGCAATCAGTTTGTGTAAAAAGCTATTGTCCCTTGCACCAAATAACCTTGAACATGTATTCCTTGCCGATTCAGGCTCCGTTGCGGTAGAAGTCAGCTTAAAAATGGCACTGCAATATTGGCATGCAAAAGGCGAACGCCGACCGAAGTTTCTTACTTTGCGACACGGTTATCACGGCGACACCTTTGCGGCTATGTCGGTTACCGATCCTGATAACTCAATGCACTCTCTTTACAAAGGCTTTTTGCCTGAGCATATCTTTGCGGAGTCAGCAACTTGTGGTTATTGGGATGAATGGAAGCCAGAGGACCTTACCGACTTCGAGCACAAGATTGAAACGCACCATGAAGAACTTGCTGCGGTGATCCTAGAACCTATTGTTCAAGGCGCAGGCGGCATGCGCATCTACCATCCAGAATTTCTCAAAGGCGTGCGTAGGCTTTGCGACAAATACGGCTTGTTATTGATTGCAGATGAGATCGCTACCGGATTTGGTCGTACCGGTAAGTTGTTTGCCTGCGAACATGCAGACATTCAACCAGACATTCTGTGTGTCGGGAAAGCACTTACTGGCGGCTACATGACCCTCTCTGCGACCCTCGCGAGCAAACACGTAGCAGACACTGTTTGTGGTGGTGATGCTGGTTGTTTTATGCACGGTCCAACCTTTATGGGGAATCCACTCGCTTGTGCCGTAGCTACTGCAAGTTTGGAATTGATCGAGCAAGGTGATTGGAAGCAACAAACCCAACAAATTGAAACGCTGTTTTCTGAGTTACTACCAAAACTTGAAGAATACGACTTGGTGAAAAACACCCGTTGGTTGGGTGCTATTGGCGTAGTGGAGACGCTTCGCCCTGTGAATATGGAAACCATCCAAGCCTTGTTTGTTGAACACGGAGTGTGGATTCGTCCATTTGACAAACTGATTTATATGATGCCGCCGTTCATCAGCAAGCCAGAAGATATTGAGAAGCTAGTTAACGCGATTGATGCAGCGTTGCAACGTAAAGACTGCTTCGCTTCATAGTTCCATTCAATACGAAAACGGTTTGAGTATGAGACTCAAACCGTCTCGTTATTTATTAGAGCAGTAAAGCTATCGAAGTTGACTGTCTTTACTCGCTCGTCGATTGAACAATGCTTGGCGTTGAGATACCAATTCGATTGTTGACTGACATTCGATACACAAACGAACGCCTTTCATTGCAAGACGACGCGCTTCTGGGATCTCATCACCACACTCATCGCAGTAATGGGTGCTCTCACCCTTTGTGATACTGCCACGAACACGGGAAATCTCGTCGTCTATTGTGTTTTGAATTTGTTGGCTGACGCTATCGTCGTTTGCCCACCCTACGGCCATAAGCCCTCCTCGTTACTTGAATGAGAAAATCTACTTACCGTGGTAAGGTGGATGA
>NZ_WXWS01000093.1:0-5980 GCF_009904715.1 Vibrio sp. V42_P2S4T144
CCCCGCCAGTCCAGCGGTTTTTATATTCTTCGCTGCGTTAATATCACGATCATGGTGCGTATTGCATTCTGGACAAGTCCAGTTTCGGATATTAAGCGGCATTGATTCGTGTACGAACCCACAACAGCTACAACGCTTTGAACTAGGGAAGAAGCGTTCTATCTCAACGATAGTTCGTCCAGCCCATTCTGCTTTGTATTTGAGTTGGCGAACGAACTCGCCCCAACTCGCATCAGCGATGTGTTTTGCTAGTTTTGGATTGCGGAGCATGTTCTTCACTTGTAGCGATTCAACACAAACAACTTGGTTTTCGTTTATCAGTTTGCGAGACAACTTGTGTAAGTTGTCTAATCGACTATCAGCAATTTTCGCGTGTAGACGGGCTACTTTCTGGCGCACCTTAGCGCGATTATTACTGCCTTTCTTTTTCTTGGCGAGTTGACGCTGTAGGTATGCCAGTTTGTTTTGGTAGTGTTTGAAGTGGCGAGGATTATCGACTTTCTCACCGCTATCTGTGATGAACAGGTTATTTAAACCCAAATCAATACCAACCGTTTTAGCGGTTACAGGCATTGGTTTAGGCTCAAAACGGCATAGCATAGACACAAAGTATCGGCCTGCGGTGTCTTTTGAGATTGTGACTGTGGTTGGTTCGCTAGGTAGTTCACGACTCCAATGGATATTAAGTGGCTGCTTGGACTTGGCAATAAATAGCTGTCCATGGCCAAAGTGCTAAAAGAGGAAAGTGCTGTGATTCGAGCTAACCATCCAGAAGTAGGCAATACGCCGTCACCGATGGAGTTGATAGCGATAATCCTCGACTCGATGAGCTCACAAGCGCGTAAAGCCGATGAGCCTATAGTCTCTCCAATACATTAATCGAAAGATCATGACGTTAGGCCGCCTCTCATTAGGCGGCTTTTTGGTGATATTGCTCCAAAAAATTACTGGTTATTCAAAACTCTGCGAAAGAAGTTCTAAAGGAGTGCGGTCATGTGCGGCGAACCCTTAAATTCACAATTGGAAAAGGAATGTACTAATGAAAAAACTTAAAGTATCGCTACTTACATTGTGCTCTGCTTTAGCCGCTCCGGCATTTGCTGATGTGAGTGTTCATGTTCTAGATACCAATAAGGGATTGCCGGGCACAAACATTGAGGTTCAGTTGTTTGAGAAAGTTGGTGAACAGTGGAAGCTTCTAGCAACGAAAACGACAGATGAGAATGGCCGAATTAAACATTTTGATATTGGTGATGGCACAATGTACCGAGCTGTATTCAACGTAGAACCGTTCTTTAAGGAGCAAAAGGCTGATACGTTCTATAGCAGTATTCCGGTCGATTTTAAGGTAGAGAACAAGGATGCACACTACCATATCCCATTGTTACTCAGTCCTTATGCTTACTCAACGTACCGTGGGAACTAGGTTCGTTCTAAGATAAACAGATATAAGCAAGCCTCGCTCTTTGAGCGGGGCTTTTTTGTTATTGGATTAAAGTTTGTTTGGTTCTTTGAGCGTGTTTATTATTGCCTTAATAATTATATGTTCGGAATAAAATTTATTGAGGTGTTTGTGGCTAACGTTAACGACTCCAATATCATTTCCCGCCTGTTATCTATTCCTGAGTGTTATCAGCTCGATTTCTTTGTTCGCAGTGCGCCAGCTATCCAAGATGATTCAACCTATTGGGACGTGCTTGGAACGTTATGGAAAGCGCAAGGCTCGCACCAACATCAATATGTTTGGTCGTCCCTGTTTACGTGCCCGAGACGCAACAAGCACAAGGTTATGAAGTCGTCAGAGCGCAAGGCGTTCGCCAAGCTACCCAAGGTGATCACCGCCTACCGCGCTATCAATGACGAATCCGAAATAGAAACCGCACTTTGTTGGACGCTATCTGAGGACATTGCTAAGCGTGTTTTCTCGCAAGGTGGCTGCCGCAAAGTGGTATCTAAGCAATTCACCAAGGATGAAGTGTTTGCCTATTTCAACCGCCGTAAGGAGCAAGAGATTTTAGTAACGCAAGGGCTTATCTAGTTATGGCCAAGGCACCACGATTCGATCACTCTTTTCTCGCAAACCAAGTCGCTAAGCGCAAGAAGTGGAAAAGCAAAGGCGTGAAAGCTGGCCACGGCGGCGACTTCAATATCGATGCAGCACTTAACGAGATTAACCGCTCTGTTAATCACATCATCAATCCGGTATCGATAAACGTCCCTAATACCGCGCTGGTGGATAAGTCGGAACTGCCATCTTGGCTCATTCGTATTCTTGAGAAAGACAATGACGTTGCGCGCGCTGCGACACAGAAGAAAGTGGAACTGGATTCACCACACAAAACGCGCCTTGCACAAGGGATTAAGCGCCCGAAAGAGTTTAACGACACAAAGCTGGCCGAACACTGGTTACAGGTTCGTTTGTTCTACACGTTAGAGACGCAGTACAAGGACATTTACCCGCTGGTTTTCTCAATTCCTAATGGTGGCTACCGAACGCCTAAAGCGGCCTCGATGATGAGTTATGAGGGACAAAAGAAAGGTGTGCCGGACATATTCTTTCCTATCCCGAGAGGGGTATATCATGGCTTCTTTTTGGAGGTGAAAACGGAAAAAGGTCGCCCAAGTAAGGAACAACAGGAAAAGATAAAAATGTTCCAAGATTTAGGATATTACGTGGTTGTGGCCAAGGGGTTTGATGAATGCATTTGTCAAATTAATAGCTATCTCCAATTGCCAACATTTGATAACAAAACTAGACTAGCCGCATAAGTATATAAAAAGGGCTTAGTTATCTCATGTTAGCGAGTGAATATCACAGCATTGGCCAAAAGCCAGTTGATTTGGACGTGTTAGAAGCAACAAAGGTAGTCCGTAACTTCCTATGTGATTACCTTTACTATGACAAGTTGTTGCTAAGCTATGCTCCCGCAGGGGAATTTGGTAGCGCTCAAGCGTATCGTTGGCTTACTGGTGGTCACATTTGTGATTACGATGGTACTGGCGACACGATTGCACCGAGAGAGAAGATCAACTATCGAGTCATTAGAATGCTGTTCGATGCTGGTCTAATCAAAGTGAAAACCAATATCCGAACACCACATACTCGCTGCGTTATCTTTGAATGGATTCGAGACATTAAGAAATATCGTCGCGAAATCCTCCGTACTAAAATCTTTGGCGAGAATGTTTATCTCACTAGCGCAATGATTGATGCTACAGCGGCGCAATATGGCCTGACCGTGGCGTTTGTTGGTGCGCGAGGTGTCTTTGAGATATTAGATGGTAATGGCAACTCAATCCCGAATGGCAAAGCCAAGAACACCTACATATTCATGAATAGTGTTGGTGAGCCAGTAGGCCGATTACGTGATATGTCCTATTGGGAATGGGAACAATACTTATACGACACAGCAACACGCGCCAAACTGCGCAAAACCCCTCTCAAAGTTCGTGATGGCATGCGCAGCCACTTTTCGGAGTTCAAACGGGCTTAATCAAATCCTTGATCATCTTTCCACAAATGCCGCCTATCTAGGCGGTATTTTTTTGTATTAAAAACAGAAATCGTGTTCGGAATGTTTACTGCGTGTTCGGAATGGTTATAATCGTCGAATAGCAGGACGTAAACCCAAGAAAAACGCCTTAACCCCTCAACAGCGCTGGAATCGTCATCTAGCCAAGATGGATAAGTTTGACTTTAAACGTCAATACTACCGCGCCAGCGCGACACAACGAGAGCAAATTAGGCGACTGCAAATAGAACTTGGCTGTAGCAGTCGAGAAGAACTGGTTCTCTACGCCATCAATCTTCTAGGCCAACAGCACGGAATTTATCTGAAAGATATTCAAGAGGACTTAGCGTGTCTAAACAAAAAGCCGTAGGAAAGCACGAACTGATCTCAGCAATGAAGAAAGAAACGGGCGCATTACGTGAAGAATGCGAGCTGGTTTTTGATGCCTTTATCGAAGAAATCTCAACTCAAACCATGATTGAGGGCAATGCTGTATTGCTTAGTGGCTTCGGTACGTTCGCACCTCGCCTTAAGAAAGCGCGAGCTGGCCGTAATCCAAAAACGGGAGCACCAGCGATTGTAGCTGCGCGAGACAAGCTGACTTTTAGTGCGTCGGATGTATTCCGCGATGAGCTGGCAAACAAGGTAAACGAGATCAAGGGAGCACATTAATGAGCACACGCTTAAACCGAACTGACATTGAAAGAAACATTTCTAAACGCCTTGGCCTAAAGCTTACTGGTGATGATGCAGAGCTGGTGGGCGATTGTTTGGACGCAATGATCAATCACATTCAGGTTGAGATAGCGAAAGGCCGTGAGGTGCAAATTCGAGGCTTTGGCCGTTTCCGTCACATAGAGCGTGAACGCACAACCATTAATCCGGCGACGAAAGAGCGCTTAGGTGTCAAAACCGAGCACAGCGTTTTGTTCTCTGCTTACAAGGACATGGTAAGAATCCATGAATGATAGCAAGGCAATTGGGCTACGTGTCTTTATCGGCTCCGTTCGGCTACTGGCCATAACCATTGTGTTAGCGCTGGTGGCTTTAATTGGTATTGGCACATACAGCTTTTATGGGTTGGTGGTCTATCCAAAGATAGAGCGAGTGAATATTGATTTGGACGCAGAGCGCATCAAGCGCATTACTGTAGCGGCCAAGAGTGGGGAGAAGTTAGAGAATGGCGCACCTAGTCAAAAGTAAGACCGTCGAGGGCGCAAAGAATAAATGGGCGACTCGTTGGGACTGCTTCTTTGATGCTCAATTCCTCTTTCGACGTGATACCGGAAAAGAGTTTGTTTTAGACGTGGCCGCCGAGCCACAAACCGCCAAGGTGAACCGCTTCCATGTGGCTCCTGACTGGATTAACGAACAGCCGAGCGGATTCCCAAGCCTTAAGCCAAAACACAAGGCCGCTCAGCTCCTAAACCCTGTTTGTGTTGGGTTCGATGGCCTACAAGGCGAATGGGAAGATGGCTGGTGGTGCAATCCCCCGTTTGACCTTAAGTTTGAGTTTCTAGAAAAGGCGCTAGAACAAGCCAGGAAAGGCCGTGACGGCATGATGCTGTTACCACATGAAGAAATACAACGTGGTGGCTGGACTTGGTTGAGGGCTACGCCACGATGATTTACAAGCCGGATGGCCGTTATCCGTTCTATGAGCGAAGGTCGGACGTAATCTCACCGCACAATCAACATAGAAACCCTGCCCGAATCACGCCTAAATCCACCAGCAAAATCACATCACCTGATTACCCGCATGATTTTACTGACGTCGACGCCGGGAAATGTTGAGTGTGATTAGTACGACGACGAGGAAATGTAGAAAACTGTGTTGGAAAGACAGCACCTTCTTTCATTTCTTGTTTTTCGATCTCGATCGAGGTTAGAATACAGGAAATGGAATTGAGGATGACAAAAATGAACTCAGCACAAACCAATAGCGTCCAGACAGAAAAAAGTAATCAAATCGAAGATCCCCAGCGTGCTCACTTAGTTTCTAATCTTCCACATATTAAGGAAGCATTGCAACGAGGTTTAAGCGCTAGAAAAAGAATGACTGAAAACAACCCTGTCACCAGTGGTGGTCAGTATTTTTATGGTGATACTATCCGCGCTCTCCGCGAACTACTAAAACCACACGGATATGTTAGAGAATCCATTCGTAATGTAGAGCTTACGATCAATAAAGAAGAAAAAATTGCAATCTACCTTTGTAGTGCTTGTGAGCAAACTGGAAACCCAGCTGGTTTCCCGCAATCCATTACAGACAAAGGCGACTTTACTCTTGATCTCTTAGCGCTTAAGTTCGAAGAAAATCTCAACTATGACTTGTTCCCAGAAACGCTTCCTGAGTCGAATACCAAAAACAAATTAAATTGTGATGTTTGGTTCCTTCTCCATAATTTTGACAAAAATAACAATAAGCTTACCGCTGAGCTGGCGAGACCTGTATCCTACAATAAGAG
>NZ_WXWS01000080.1:0-5953 GCF_009904715.1 Vibrio sp. V42_P2S4T144
GGTGGTGACGGCCAACTCACTGAGTTCGCCATTCAATGTCATCACTACTTTAACGAACTCAAACGCGCTGCTGAGCAAAAAGCCTTTCATGCTCGTCTCGTACAACAGCAAAAATCAGCTAAACGCTCTAATCGCTCCGCAACGAAATCTGCCAAAAATCACGAGCTCAGTTCACTCGCTCTTAATCAAGGCGTTCTGAAACATTTATAAGCCTGTGGTTATATGGAGGCGAATGTACTTTTCGGGGTATTTGTAACGATAGCGTTTTCCTTTCTTCAAGTTGGACTTAACGTACCTACACACTTTTTGGTCGCCACTACTGGTTACTCTTTTTATTACTGCGTTTTTACTTTTGTGCTCCATTTCTATCATGACGTCACAATAACCTTGATAGTCATCAAACTTATTGTCTACTTTCTTTTGAAGCTTAGTCTTAATCTTTTTAGCCAACAGGTTCGTTTCTGAATCGTCAGCAAAAACTGAAGTACTTGCAAAGATCAGTATCATTAAAGTTACAACGTATCTCATCGTTTTGGTCCGTTTATGTTGTTGATTGTTCGATGATAAGTAATTTTTCTGTAGATACGAAAATGGGACGCCACATTGCGTCCCATTTAACATGATGAAGTAACTGATATGTAATTAAGCGCGCTTCTTGCTTTTGTTTGCTTTGAAGCCCTGATGCGGAAAAACGTTACGAATCCTCTGTTGAACTTTTTTGGGAATGCCTTTGGAAAAGCTTAAGCGCATTCCTGTCCGTTGGCTATACACCTTCATTTCACCAGTAAACGGGTTATGCTCACTAATATCCTGTAAGTTGTGTTTGAAAGAAGGAGGTAGATGCCCTTTTACGTTACTAATATGGCCATTATCGAACTTTACTTTTAACACCGGCCTATCGACTGCGATCAACCAAAAGATCACGATGGCTGCAATTAAGATTACATATAACATTTGGCACTCCCTATCCTAGCTAGATAGCAATTTACTCAAATCCTCTTTAATTGAGGTAACTTTTTGACTCGCTTTTTCACTTCTCGACGCTTCGGAAAGCAAATATTCAATTGCGTCAGATAACGTACAACCAAGTTCATTCGCTCTGCTAGAAAGCTTTTCCCAAACTCGGTAATCTAAATCAATGGATTTCTTCTTTGTATGGACTTGCTCTGCATTGAAGTGACGTTTCCGTTTCGCTCGGATAGCCTGCTTGAGTTTATTATCTAACTCTTCTGACATGTGGTTTTCTATCCAAGCCAAGACAAGTGTAGGCTCGTGTTCAAGGCGTTTTAGTTCTGCGACCGCTGCATCTGCTTCGCTTGTATCAATATGTCGGGTAATCGCTTCACCATCTTTCCATTTTTTGATGAGATACTTCCATTTCCACCCACATTCTAGATTCTCAAGCTGCTGATATTTCATTTGTTCCGACCCATAAACATAACCTAGTGACAGCGTAACCCAGATGGTTTACTTGGGCAAATAAAACTCTTAGAAGTATCGATGTTGATCACTCATTTGTCTAAGTATTGTTCATTGAGAGATGAATGCCGAGAGCAAACCAAATTGGTGCTAGGGTGTTATAGTCCGTTTCGTTATAATGTCGGCAAGATTGAATTACGATGAATTTTAATGAACCAACTTAATTGGCAAGACGTAACACCTTCACTTGAGCAGTACGAAGCACTTTTAAAGTCTGCACCTTCGTTACCAAAGAAGTCTTTTACTGAGCTCCAACCGAGAATGTCGGCAACGATATCTCGTTTTTCAAAAATTTCTGGATTGACGCGAGTACTACTCATTAACTGCGTAGATAATTCTGTCTATAGAGAGTTCATCAGTAAAGCTCTTCAGAGCCAGTCTAACGCTGCGATTGTTTTGTCGGAATCACTTGATGCCAAACGCTTATTTGACCGTTACAGTGTCGATTTAAGTGGTGATATTGCCTTCCAACCTGGCTTAATTTCACAGGCAGATAGCGGTTACTTAATTGTACCGGCTAATCTAATTTTGGCTAACCCAGGACTTTGGCCAAATATAAAGTCTGCAATTCAACAAAACCTTATCGAGCCACTGAACCTAAGCCCTACTCGTTTACCTACTTCAGTACCGCAAGCTAAAGCTTATGATGTAAAACTGATTGTAACAGGAGAAAGAAGTCAGTTAGCAGAGCTAGAATACATCGATGAAGACTTCTGTTCTGGCTTTGCCATGTATACGGAAGTTGAAGAAGATATTCATCTGTCAGAGCAGAATTTGACAGATTACTTTGGTTTGGTGAACTGGATATGTTCTCAATATCAGCTGCCTCACTTAACCGAATGTGGTTTTAGAAGATTGTTGCTGGCCGGTATGAGATTTACTGAAGATCAACATTATCTGCCTTTAGGAGTAATGTGGCACTCTCAACTTCTAACGCTTGCCAGCCAGTTCAGTGATGGCCGAGCATTAGATTACAAGTCGTTAGATAAAGCGATTGACGACAAGTATTACCGAGAATCTTACCTTCCTCAGCGTGCCGTGTACGATATTTTAGATGGCCAAGTCATCATTGAGACAACTGGGGAACAAGTTGGTCAAATCAATGGCCTAACCGTTATTGATATGGCTGGGCACCCTGTCAGCTATGGTGAGCCTGCACGAATATCTTGTGTAATTCATTTTGGTGATGGCGATGTTTCCGATGTTGAGCGCAAAGCTGAGCTTGGAGGCAATCTACATGCAAAAGGCATGATGATTATGCAAGCTTTCTTGAGCTCTGCTCTGAAACTGGATGAACCACTGCCTTACTCTGCCTCCATCGTATTTGAACAGTCTTATAGTGAAGTTGATGGTGACAGTGCATCTCTTGCAGAACTTTGTTGCTTGGTGAGTGCTTTATCTGAATCTCCAATTAATCAACAAGTTGCTGTTACAGGAGCTGTTGATCAGTTTGGTCGAGTGCAAGCCGTCGGTGGCTTGAACGAAAAAATTGAAGGCTTTTATCAGGTTTGTAAACATCAAGGTTTTACAGGAAATCAAGGTGTTGTGATGCCAAAATCAAACCTTAAACACCTTGCATTACATAAAGATGTAATAGAAAGCATTAAAAATGGTGAGTTCCATATTTGGTCCGTTTCTACCGTAGATGAAGCTATTCCGATTGTAATGAATAAACCTTTTAGAGGTGAAGACGATAGCATTATTGGCAAAATAGCGGAACGTATTGAAAACTTTGAAAGACATGAGCATCCAGAAGGAATTGTGCAGCGCATCAAAAACTGGTTTGTCTAGTACTGATCGGAGTTGTTTAGCGTACACGTGTTCACTAAGATGCAGCTATCAAAAATTGGAGTAATTGATAATGCAAAACAAACGTGATTCTTATAACCGTGACGATCTACTTGCTTCTAGCCAAGGCGAACTGTTTGGGCCTGGTTACCCTCAGCTTCCTGCGCCAAACATGCTAATGATGGATCGTGTTACTAAAATGTCTGAGACTGAAGGCGATTTTGGTAAAGGTTTGATCTTGGCGGAATTGGATATTACTCCAGATTTGTGGTTCTTTGACTGCCACTTCCCTGGCGACCCAGTAATGCCGGGTTGTCTTGGCCTTGATGCGATGTGGCAACTTGTTGGTTTCTTCCTTGGCTGGGTTGGTGGCAAAGGAAAAGGTCGTGCTCTGGGTGTTGGCGAAGTGAAGTTTACAGGTCAGATCCTGCCAACAGCGAAAAAAGTGACGTACGAAATCCACATGAAACGCGTTGTAAACCGTAAGCTTGTGATGGGTTTGGCTGACGGTCGTGTATGTGTGGACGGCAAAGAAATCTACGTAGCAAAAGATTTGAAAGTTGGCTTGTTCCAAGATACTTCAAGCTTCTAATCTCGATTTTAATCGATTTATTAAGGCTCCTATTTAGGAGCCTTTTTGTTATCCAGTGTTAACCTACTTCCCTATGTCCCTATAATGTAGAAAAGGCTCCGTAGAGCCCTTTCGAATCCTTCTTTTTGTATGTGGAGAGTTTATTTGTAGAGACCAGATTGTCTTTCATCTCTGGCATCACGCCAACCACCTAACCAATACGACCGAGCATCAACTTGTTGATATGGGCAAGCCTCTTGAGACCTTCCATTCAACCCAGCTTTGTAGCCTTGAGATTGAGCTCGTTCTAGGCGATCACGCTTTTGTCTCTTCATAGTTAATTCCTCATACAGGTCCATTTACTAACGTACAGCTGTTATTGTGAAACTTTGATGGAGTTTTTATGACTCCACTTATAAGAATCGATCAAAGTAGGCAATTTCTCAAGGCATAAAAAAAGCAGAGACTCAAATGTGTGAGCCTCTGCTTGATTTAAAAATTACTGACGATTTTTAACTATTTTCTACGGAACCCAAACAATCCAAGCATGGTCAAAGCTAACCAACCAAGGCCTGCACCTTGACGCTCTGTCGTCGTTGAGTCAATGCTTCGAGATACGATGTCGTCCTTAGTTGCGTCAGCAATAGGTACTAGTTTGACTGCTACAATTTGCTCTTCAGAGCTACATGTCGCATTGTTTGCTGTTGTGCTATAACCACCTGCACATTTCATAGCAGTACCAGAGATCACACCTGCATCATTAATATCAGTTGCGTCGATAATACGGAACTGATTGTTTTGTTCAGAGTAATCACCGCCGTTAGTCAAACTGTCTAGGAACCAAGCTTTTCCATTGAATAATGTTGCAGCACGTTCACTAGTCTCGCCACCTAGGCTATATGGATAGATAAAACCGCGCTTACGACGTGGCTTGCCATCGTCTTCACGAGTCGTTTCCGCATCAAGTTGCCCGACGATTTCATTGTAAGAGTTGATACCGCCCATCTTACCGCCCGCACCGCTAAAGAAAATGCCAGTAGTTGGGTAAAAAGCGCTAATAGAATCCTTACGAACATCATCTACGATAAAGAGACGATTCGGAGCAGAGCCCGTTGGCATTAAGTATCCGCCCGAACGTTTCGCTTCACCAATAGCAACAAAATTAGAGTTAACGTCGGTTAATCGTGAGTTTGTATGAACCGTATCATCACCTTCGCGCTGTCTAGCTCCTACAACAACTTTATTTTTCCAAGTTGCGTTTTCAACGCTACCTTCGGCTTCTAGAGTTCCGACAAAAACAGTCGCATTCAGGTAGTTATCATCACTGTAAGTGTTGTAACCTACGCCATAGACCGTAGTTCCATCAGTGACAAGGTCACGCATGCTCCCTTGAGCTAACCTTTCTCCATCTTTAGATGTGCCACTTGGCCAAGCCAATTCACTGACGGTTCCGCTTTGATCCCAAATCGCTGCTTTTGATGTATGGTGAGATCCATTGGTATTGCTTGCTGTTCGAGAAACACTGCCAACAGTAAAAATGCCGTCTGTGCTCCAAGCATGGCTTTGCACAACACTTGCGTCACTATCGCCAGTAAGAATATTTGGCTCTACTGGTGCAACTACGGTATTTCGTGTTTCTAATGTAGAAGCATTTTCTGTGCTAACTTTACTCTGATTACCGACAGCTGCACCATCCTCGGTAAGCTGGTTGATAACATTGTTATATTCATTTTTATAAGCAGCAGAATCTTCTTCTATGAACGCTAACGCATTAGAAGTAAAGTCTTTACTACGTTCTTTATTCCACGGCGTCCAGTTTACTGAGGCCCAAGAGTCACAGGTGGAATAGCGAAGCTGGTTGTAACAGTAACGCTCAAAGTCTTTGAGTTCTTGGATGTAATAAAAGCCAGCGTCTAATCCGAATGGGATTTCTTCACGATAGCTGTTCCCATCCACGGCTTGTGTCGCTGAAATCGGTGTAGTGCGAGTTTCCATTGCAAGTTTAAACTGCTCTGGCGTGCAGTTTGCTGCTGCATCAAAGCAGCCTAAAGCGAAAGGTGAACCTGTTGAAGGATCTGTACCTGCATCGCCCTGTTGAATTGCAACCCCGTAAGC
>NZ_WXWS01000611.1:0-5937 GCF_009904715.1 Vibrio sp. V42_P2S4T144
TGTGTTGTCACCATTACATGTAAGGTTATTAAAAATAAAGGCTAACCAGTTGGTTAGCCTTTATTGATATTACTGCTACAATTTTGCTTTGGCTTTTACGCGGACTTTAATTAACACATCACCATCGACCAACCTAAGGTCGAATATTGGTGAATGTCGCGGTGGTGACTCCATCACTTTGTGACGACAACGATTTTACGTCTGCGCTAAAGTAATATGGATTAAGTGGCATTTTATTCTCTGCTGGTCGCGCGTAGTAAAGCTTGGCAGGCTGTTTTGCCATTTGTTGCGCGTACAAATACCCGACCAACGCATGTTCAAACTGGTGGTAACCATTTCCCCAATGGAACGCTTTGGTTGATTTAGGGCTTAGACCGACGCCTCCATATTGATGATCCACCCATACGTCCATAAAAGTGGGTAACGTGTATTGAAGCGTTTCTTTCATCGAACCATCGACAAGAGAAACTGTCATTGCCGCTTGATCGAGCTCTGCCCATTCCCAAGACGAGCTATAGTGCTTGTATGGTCTTGATTGCCAAGCAGGAATGCTCTCTTGCGTCCATTTACTCTGCCATTCTGGTGAGAAAAGCGCTTTGACTTGCTCAAAGTTTTGCTGGTATTGCGCTTGCTTAAGCGTGTGTTTCATTCCTTTGAAACCAAACTCTGTCCACTTTGAATTTTCCAACAACTGACCTGTCAGATACGTCATCCAATACGCCTTGATGGTGTGTCCAAAATCATTGTGTTTCGCATCTGGCATCATTACCGCTTTGTGGTGTATCGCGCCATAAAAGCGCTGCTCTTTGACGGAATGGTAGTTATCTATCATCACTTGCGTCAGCCATTGCAGATCTTGCTTCCACTTGGCTTGCGCTGGCGGTGGTAAAAGTGGCGCCGTTAACAACAGATAGCCATTGATCTGGTCAAGTTGAGCGACTAGCTCTTGCTGCTTCGCACTTTCCCCATCACCGTCTTTCAAAACCCACGCCAGACCGCGATCATCGCTTCGTCGGTATTGTTTAAATATAAACGCTTGCTGGTCGATAAGCGCTTGTTCGACCTTTGGATCTTGAGTCAAGTAGTAGTACATCGCCAAACCCACTAAGGCGTATGCTTGGTCTTGAGAAGTTCGTTGTTGCCACTCCATCCCCGGTTTCCCACTACGCGTAAAGCTCACAAAGCCGCCGTTTTTCTCATCTTGTAGATGATCAATCAGGTAATAAGCCCCTTTCTTTGCCAGCTCTAATGCTTGCTTGTCACCCGTAAGATGAAAAAGCACGCCATAAGCGTAAATTTGGCGCGATTTCATGCGGGTGTATTCGCGATCGAAGTGCGGGCTAATCCACCCTTCGTTTAATTCTCCACACGGCTTTTGTGGGTCGAGAATGACACCGTTATCACAACGAAAAGTCGGAAAATTCCCCGCAGGTTGTCCATGCGCGCTTTCCATCATCCAATATGGGGCTAGGCCATTCGTCACATGGTTTAACCAATCATCCCCCGAAGGCAGGCCTACATCAGCAAAGCTGCTCATGCTCGTCGTTGCGAGCAATAAGGTAAGATATTTAAAAGACATAACACTCAATTAAGTTATTGAATTTTATCCAGTATAAATAACTCCCTTCACGCATATTGTTGTCGTGCTCACAATAGCCTTACGCATTTGTTTGCATCAATCATCTTTCAGCCTTGTTCGATGACTGAGCCGAGAATAAACGCTACTCTGTCTTCGACTGACATTTTGGGCACTTCGATCAATTGATAACCAAATTTGTGATAAGCGTTGACCATCTGTTGATACGTAGCCACCGTTTCAGAAAAATCTTGCTTTCGCTCTTCGTCGTTGCTGAATATCGACGTCCACGGTGGAAAAATGAATACTTGAGAATGATAACGAAGCATCTGGCAATGCGTGATGAGCTCATGCGAGATTGGAAGTTGTTCCAACTTACTGTAGCCATATACGTCCACAATACTGCGATCAAAAAACACGTCCCCTTGGTGGGCATTGAAAGCTCGGTAATTACTCACTTCTGCCTTCATCATTTCGTCTCGAAAAGCTTGTTTGTCATTCCAAGGTAATGCTGAACCGTGATTGGCAACCTGCGTTTGTATTATTTGACGGCCGGTTTCTGGCGCGCAGATAAAGCCTTGTGTTTTTAGTTGTTCGATAACCGAGGTTTTTCCTGCACCGGGACCACCAGTGAATACGATGAGTTTGTTCAAAATCTTTTCCTTATTTTTTGTTTGAGTGAAGTAATGCGTGTACAGCCAAGAAAATTGGCATCATTTGGCGTTTGAAATTGGCATGGCATTTGGCACGCCAGCGTTAAGCGAGATCGTTAGTGGAAAGTTTTGGGGTAGAAATGAGCAGTGAAAAATATTGATGAAATGAAAGCTTAAACGGCGTGTTCAGCGTTTATGAAAAACGGAGGAATTTTGAGCGAACCAAACGTACCCAAAATATTGGGTTAGGAAATGGTGCGATTGGTTCTGCTGGTTAACACGTCAATTGGATATCTATATCAAGAAAATGGCACCTAAGCCTAAGAACGCAAAGAAACCGACGACATCGGTAACGGTCGTCAATACTACCGAGCCAGCCACGGCGGGGTCAATGTTAAACTTTTTCAACGTGAATGGTATCAACGTACCCGATGCCGCGGCCGCCAAACTATTGAGGAAAATGGCACAGCAAATAATAAGCGCCAATGGCAAAGAGTCAAACACCATGTAAACGACACCCGCGATCACCAATCCCATAATTAACCCATTAATGGTGGCGATTTTTAATTCCTTATTCACCAATAGCTTCAAGTTACTTTGGTGCAAGTGGTTCAATGCGATACCCCGAATGGCCACCGCTAAGGTTTGGCTACCTGCGATGCCGCCCATACTCGCCACAACGGGCATTAAGATAGCAAGCGCAACGACTTGCTCGACCACATTATCAAAAAGCCCAATAATGGCGGAGGCTACGAAAGCGGTCAGCAAGTTAATCACCAACCAAAGTGCTCTTAGCCTTGTCGCCACGCTTAATGGTGTGAACAAATCTTCTTCGCTTCGTACGTTTTCTGCCACTACAGCTTGTAGGCTGAGTTCGCGCAACGTAATCGCAATGGTCGCCATCGACAAGACGCCCATAATTTTGCCACCAGCCATGATAGGAAACCAATGTGCTCCACCATCAATCGAGACTTGTTTGCTGACGCTTTGAATCGTTTGAATATCTTCTAGAATTGGCGTAACTACGGTCAAGTCGGTAAGTTTGATATGATTTTCGTGCAGCAACAGGGTATGCGGCTCTATCGTACCAATCACACCACTTGCATCACGCACAATAATCAACCGCACAGGACTTTGCCCGCGTTTTAGCAGCTCGGTTTTTATGCCTCCTACGCTGTTTTTAGGGTTTGCGACCAGAAAGTGAGGCTCGGCATAACGTCCAACTTTGTTGTCTTCATACGACAATGCTTGTTGGATATGCGCGACAGACTCTTCACTTTGATCAATAAGGTATTCATCTACAAATTCGGTCGGTAGAAAGTCCGCAAAGATGATCAGTTCTGAATCCGTTATGTACGCCAAGCGTTCATGTTGTAATTCTTTATTGAGTGATTGATGAATGTGCTTGGCGGTGTCGTATCGGAGCAAATTTAATACCGTCCAATACTTCTCAGGCGGCACTGCTTCTATGACACGCTTACGGTAAGCAATGTTGACCGATTCCAAAATGTTCGCAATCTGTGCTTCTTGATAGTCTTTCAAAAAGCTCAAGTCTTCGGTCGATTCTATCGCTTTAATGATCTCAGCAAGCAAATGTGGCACTTTGCGGTTAATTTGCAATTGGTTGGAATCTATCATTACTTTTACCTAAAGCTTTCACTACCACATTCGCCGCATTGACGATATGTGCTATCCGAAGGCATGAATTCTTGATGTTAAAATTCTAGGCGATAGTTGACTTAATTGCGGAATTTATATTTCGCTCGCAGAAACAAAACGCCTCTGCATCAGTTCATGGTATAGACTTGAATGTGTGTCAGGCTCATTCGCCTTGTTTGATAATGGAGTAATCAATGGCACCTGTATTTTTTCTGACTCAGCAGGCCGCCTTACCAAGTCGTAAGGTGCTTCGTAAAGTGATTCAATTTTCGACAGCGCTGGCTCAGCCTATTGTAGTTTTAGTGGAAGACCATCGCCGAAGTGAAGATCACGCATTCGCTCATTTTCTCAGTTTCAACTCTGACCATATAGAAAAAAGACAAGCTGAGTTTGAAGCTTGGACCTTAAAGTTCAACGCATTAATTGTCGAACTTTGTGAAGAAGAAGAGCTTGAAACACCAACGCTCTCTTACGAGCATTTCAAAGGGAGCCATTGGGTTGAGCAAGTTGCGAAACGACTTGTTGACCACACTGACTTACTGCTCGTGGGACACTTTAACAAACACGAGATTCAAACGATGCTCACAGAACTAGCACAACAAGATTGCGACTTGTTGCTACTGAGTGAGCGTTCATGGCCTTCTCACGCCAACATGCTTTGTGCAATCGACCCACTTCATCGAGGGGATGAAAAGTCGATAGTAGATAAAGCCATCGTCTCGCGAGGCTCAAAATTAGAACAAACCTTAAGCGGGAAAATGACGCTCGTTTACTGCCGATACGTCGCGCCATACCTCTCTCGCTATCGTGCAGAGATATTAAGCAATCAAAAAGCAGGCATTACAGATTTTATTACTGCGCAAAAGTTAACGCGAGTTCCATTACTATTACCGGAAGGAAACCCTGAAACGGCGTTACCAAAAGCAGTTAAGCAATCACAAGCAGCGATTTTGATTATGGGTGCATGTAAACGAAGCATGTCATCCCAATTTTGGTCTGGCAGCACTGTAGACACGTTACTTGACCAACCACCTTGTGACCTACTGTTGGTCAACAGCTCCAAGGGCTGACTAGGTATTCCCTATTAATCTATCCTTTCAATACCAAGCGCAGTTATTGGCTCTTTACATCTTCTAACTGCGCGACTTCATGCTCTGCGTTCAAGGCTTGTTTCTGCTGCTGTTTTATTTCATCCCAACTGCGTCCCGACTCAATCGCAGATACACGCTGATCGTATTTGTTGCAGGCTCTTTCGAGTACTTTCTCAGGATCTATCCCCTTTTCTCTTTCCAACGCTTTTAATACGTTAAGGTAGTTCCACAACACATCGCCTAACTCGTCTTCCAAATGACAAAGGCGATCCTCACGAATCTCTTCGCGGACTTCATCAACTTCTTTGCCAATGGCCTCCAGATAAGTCTCTACGCCTTTAAACCAAGTATTGGTTTGGTCATATTGAGATTTTCTCGTCGCAATTGCATACAGCTCATCAAATTTCTTCATTGCCTCTCCGTAGAACACGTTTTTATTTATGCCTTTTTAGGACGAATAAACTTCCCTTTAGCCGTCACTCTAACTTCGCTTTCGACCCGCAATTGAGCCACCAGTTGATATATACCGCGTCGTTCACCTTCACAGTGTGCAGTAATCGTGACTCGATCATCTAACTGAATAGGTGCATGGTAGCGCACATCCAACTGCGCCGTAAGGGCTTGAATGTCTCTAGATAACAAACAATGCGTCATTGCACCATCGAGAAGCGAACTGGCAATACCACCATGCAACAGGTCTGTGTAACCTTGATGACGCGGTAAAACGTGAAACTCTCCGACAACAGAACCATCGGCTAGGTATTGGTAGTTCACGGCCAAAGAGTTCGGATTCACATTAATTGAAGAACAAACCGCACATTGATGATGATATTCGTGAGTGTAATGACAGTAGCTGTTTGTGGACATGATAGTTACTCGGTTTCTCAAAAGAGTAATTAGCATATGCCAACAATTAAAAAGAAACGGCGAGTAATCTTTGTTTGCATGTTGCAGGGCC
>NZ_WXWS01000346.1:0-5930 GCF_009904715.1 Vibrio sp. V42_P2S4T144
CACTGTGATATGCGTAGACAATCTTAATATTTGAGATTAACAGTAGTGATGAATGGTGCGATGGCGCTCTGAACTAAAGTGCTATTGGAGTGCGTATTAGCTACAAATAACGGTGTAATGTTAGGCGAAGATAGAAAGAATTCTCATTTAGTAAATTCGCTTATCCGCTATTTGTGAACTATACATTCTGTTGCAGGAAGCACTTTTCTAATACACACAGAGGTTTATATGACAGCGAAATATGGCGTTAAACGCCGATTAGCGATTCTTGCCGCCGCTTTAATCGGTGCGACAAGTAGCAGTATCGCAGCAGAGAAACCAAATATTCTCGTCATTTGGGGTGATGATATTGGCCAGTCCAATCTCAGTGCTTACACGTTTGGCTTGATGGGGTACAAAACACCAAATATAGACAGTATCGCCAAAGAAGGCATGATGTTCACTGACTATTACGGTGAGCAATCTTGTACAGCGGGCCGTTCTACTTTCATTACGGGCCAAACCGTTCTTAGAACAGGTTTGAGTAAAGTGGGGCTTCCAGGTGCTGATCTTGGCTTGAAGGAAGAGGACGCAACCATTGCCGAAATGCTGAAGCCGATGGGCTATATGACAGGGCAATTTGGTAAAAACCACTTAGGTGATAAAGATGAGCACCTTCCTACTAATCACGGCTTCGATGAATTTTTTGGCAACCTTTATCACTTGAACGCCGAGGAGGAGCCAGAAAACGTCGATTATCCTAAAGATCCTGAGTTTCGTAAAAAGTTCGGTCCGCGCGGCGTTATCCGTTCGTACGCTGATGGCAAAATTGAAGATACAGGACCTCTAACTCGCAAGCGCATGGAAACCGTGGATGAAGAGACGTTAGATGCGGCACTCGACTTTATGGATCGTGCAGTCAAGGCTGAAAAACCTTTCTTTGTCTGGTGGAACGCAACTCGTATGCACTTCCGTACTCATGTGAAAGAAGAGAACTCTGGAAAAACAGGCATCAGCGAGTATGCAGATGGTATGGTCGAGCATGATAATCATGTAGGTCAGCTGCTGAAAAAAGTGGATGATTTGGGTATTAAAGACAACACAATCGTCTTTTACTCCACCGATAATGGCCCACACATGAACTCGTGGCCAGATGCAGGCACAACGCCATTCCGTGGAGAGAAAAATACCAACTGGGAAGGTGCGTACCGAGTTCCTGCGATGGTACGTTGGCCGGGTAAAATTAAAGCTGGCTCTGTTTCGAATGATATCATGCATCACATGGACTGGATGCCAACGTTCGTTGCTGCCGCGGGTGATGACAATATCAAAGAGAAATTGCTCAAAGGTTATAGTGCGAATGGTAAGAAATTCAAAGTTCACCTAGACGGCTATAACTTCCTACCATATTTGACTGGTAAAGAGGATAAGGCCCCACGTGAAGAAATTTTTTACTTCTCAGATGATGGAGACTTAACTGCACTTCGTTATAACAAATGGAAGCTGGTCTTTATGGAGCAACGAGCAAAAGGCACGTTGCGTATTTGGGCTGAACCATTCACCACACTTCGTGTTCCTAAGATCTTCAACTTGCGTATGGATCCTTACGAAGTGGCTGATATCACTTCTAACACTTACTACGATTGGATGCTAGACCGTGCTTACATGCTTGTTCCTGCGCAAGCTTACGTAGGCAGATTCCTTGAAACGTTTAAAGAGTTCCCACCAAGGCAAAAAGCAGCAAGCTTCTCGCTCGATCAAGTGATGGAGAAACTAAAAGAGAACCCAAATAAGTAGGAAAAGCTAAGTGAAGCATTACATATAGAAAGAGGCTCATTAACGTGAGCCTCTTTTTTATCTGTAAAATTCTATCTATTAAGGTTTGTAGAAAGCTTGATGACGAAAACGCCTAACGCTTCAATTGACAAGAGTTATAAACAAATTGGTTCGTAGTGGGCTGCCGTTAAGTTGGCTTTGATTTTTTCACGTAGAGCGATGTGGGCTGGGTTGTTTACCTCTCGCTTATGGTAAACGAACTTGTAAGGGATAGAGCGTATCGAAATGGGGCAGGGCAAAATTTGAAGTTTGAGCGCTTTGCTCCACTTGTTTGCAAAAGATTGAGAAACGATCCCTAAACTGTCTCTTTGGGCGACATACAGCGCCATGCCTGCTAGCGAAGATGTGATCAAGTCGACTTTTCTTTCTTGAATTGTTTCCTTTGCTAGTTGCTCGAACCCCGACATGTTGTTCCATTTTCCTGAAAATAAACAGTGAGTTTCCTCATAAAATTGCTCTTTTGTGAGCGTGCCATGTACACGGGGATGGTTCTCACGACAGATAACCACGGCTTCTTCCTCATAGGCATCTTCAATAATAAACGCTGCATCTTTCGTGATCACCGTATCGATTACTAGATCGACTTTTTGTTGTCTTAACAGCTCAAATAATAGGAACTTTTCGGGTGGTGATTCATAAAAAATAGTGTTCTTTATTGGGTCCATAATGTGCAACAAAATTTCCGAACAACACACTTCAAAATGATTTTTATCAGATATCGCATTGTCAATAATATTAACCGCTTGCTGGAATTGCGGCAGTAATTGATAAGCGGTGGAGGTTAGTGCGATCCCTCGTCCTTTCTTAACGAATAATTGCTTATCTACGACTTGCTCTAAACGCTTTATTGCAGCGCTCACAGCAGGTTGTGTAAGCCCTAATTGTTCCGCGGCTTTTGTATAAGATTGAAACTCCGCAACAACAAGAAAAGTTTGGATCAAATTCAAGTCCATAACGTCACTCATAAATTTAATTTATAGGTTAACTAATTTTGACTGCATTTATCGCCTGAAATTAGTGCTTTATCTTATATCAACAATGGTATTGGAAAGCGAATACCATTTTTTACGCACTAGCGAACTCTTGGAGATAATATGAAAAATGCGACCAAAACGAGCAGTAAAAAACTCGTACTTAACGCATGTACGTTAGCTTTGGGCGCTGCATCTGCAGTTGCACATGCAGCGGACAAACCCAACATTCTTGTCATTTTTGGTGATGATGTTGGTTACTGGAACCTTAGTACCTACAACCAAGGCATGATGGCGTACAACACGCCAAACATCGATAGCATTGCTAAAGAGGGTGCGAAGTTCACTAACTTCTACGCACAGCAAAGCTCGACAGCAGGCCGTTCTGCATTCATCACTGGTCAAATGCCAAAACGTACAGGTCTATCAAAAGTGGGCTTACCAGGCGCTCCGGAAGGTATCTCGGAAAAAGATCCGACGATTGCAACCGTGCTTAAGCAAATGGGTTACGCAACCGGACAATTTGGTAAGAACCATTTAGGTGACCGAGACGAGCATCTTCCTACCAACCACGGTTTTGATGAATTCTTCGGCAACCTATACCACTTGAACGCAGAAGAAGAGCCAGAGAACGTGGATTACCCTAAAGATCCGGAGTTCAAGAAGAAATTTGGCCCTCGTGGCGTTATCCATTCTTACGCTGACGGCAAAATCGAAGATACCGGTCCACTTACGCGTAAGCGTATGGAAAATGTTGATGGTGAGTTTCTTGATGCCGCAGAAAGCTTCATAGAAAAACAAGTAAAAGCGGACAAGCCGTTCTTTACTTGGTTTAACACCACTCGCATGCACAACTTCACACATGTTCCTGAAGAATACCAAGGTAAAACAGGTGCCGGTTTCTACGCGGATGGTGTTAAGCAGCACGATGACCAAATCGGTCAGCTACTTAACAAGATCAAAGAGTTAGGTGTGGATGACAATACAATCATTGTTTACACCACTGACAACGGCCCTATGGTTGATTTGTGGCCGGATGCAGGGATGACACCGTTCCGCTCAGAGAAAAACACTGGTTGGGAAGGGAGTTTCCGTGTGCCAATGTTAATTAAATGGCCTGGAAAAATTGAGGCAGGTAAAACATTCAACGGCATGATGTCATTAGAGGACTTTTTCCCGACACTAGTTGCTGCGGCAGGTGATACCAAAGTTAAAGACGAACTGCTAAAAGGCAAAAAAGTTGGCGATATGGACTACAAAGTTCACCTAGACGGTTACAACCAACTGCCATATTTAACGGGTAAGTCAGACAAATCCGCACGAAATGAGTTCGTTTACTGGAGTGACGACGGCGATCTTGTGGCATTGCGCCAAGGAAAGTACAAGTTCCACTTTATGATTCAAGAGAATGAAACGGGTATGGATGTATGGCGTAAGCCGTTCACTAAACTTCGTGTGCCACTGATCTTTGACTTGAGCATTGATCCATTTGAACGAGGCGATCAAGGCATGGGTTATTCTCGTTGGATGTACGAGCGTTCATTCTTAATGATGCCAGCAATGGATACAGTGAAAGAGGTGATGGGTACATTCAAAGAATTCCCTCCTCGTATGGAAGCAGGTTCGTTCGTACCTAAGTCTTCTAAGTAAATTAAGATTATATAGCGCTTTTTGGAGCGCTATATACCCAAATAGCTTCACTTTTGCTGTACAGCGCTCAGGAGGTTATTTGGGTATATGTAATAGTGAGAAACGTATGAGTAAGATTTCCCCTCGCCATTCTACTACTATGCCTATTGTTCCTCTTAAAACGGCGTCTAAAGCGCCGGTTCTGGGCGCGTATGACCGTCGATTCCATGTGATGGCAAAGCCAGGCGGAGCAAAGTGCAACATCGATTGTCAGTACTGCTTTTATCTGCATAAAGAAAATCTACTGCACCAAGAAAAGCAGCCAAAAATGGACGACGCAACACTGGAAGCGTTCGTGAAAAGCTATATCGAAAGTCAGGATGGCGAAGAAATTGTATTCTCATGGCAGGGCGGGGAGCCGACGCTGCTTGGGTTGGACTATTTCCGCAATGTCGTAGCTTTGCAAAAGAAACATCAGCCGAAAGGCGTTCGCATTGAAAACGATCTTCAGACCAACGGCATTTTGCTAAACGATGAGTGGTGTGCGTTTTTAAAAGAGCACAACTTCCTAGTTGGCTTGTCGATTGATGGACCACGAGAGCTGCACGACAAATATCGCAAAACCCGCAGCGGTAAGCCAACGTTTGATCTCGTGATGAAAGCGGTAGATAAGCTCAAAGCGCATGGCGTGAAATTCAACGCGTTGGTCACGGTGAATCGTCACAATGCGAAATACCCGCTCGAAGTATATCGATTTTTAACCCAAGAATTGGGTGTGACTTATATTCAGTTTGCGCCGGTGGTAGAAGCCAACAACTTCCAAACAACCGCGCCGCAGTTTTGGAACGAACAGATGATCCCAACCAAAGGCAGTGATCTGGCTAAACCGGGGCATCCAATGTCGATTGTAACGGATTGGTCAGTCGATCCTGAAGACTGGGGACGCTTTTTAATGGCGACCTTTGAAGAGTGGGTGAATAACGATCTTGGCCGTGTGTTGGTTAATCTGTTTGAAACCGCGGTGGCGCAAGTAATGGGGAAACCGTCTCAGCTTTGCGTGACGGCGGAGTTTTGTGGCAAAGGGTTGGCGATTGAGCACAATGGCGACGTGTTCAGTTGCGACCACTATGTGTATCCAGAATACAAACTCGCCAACATTCATGAACACTCACTGAATGAAATGGCCTTCTCTACAAGACAATATACTTTTGGCATGGCAAAACGCGATTCATTGCCGACGTATTGTAAGCAATGCCCTTACTTGCCTTATTGTTGGGGTGAGTGCCCCAAAAACCGTTTGATCAAAACGCCGAATGGTGAGAGTGGTCTAAACTATTTGTGTTCGGGAATCAAAATGTTCTTTGATTATGCGTTACCGATGTTGGTTGGTCTTGCACAACTTCTCCAATCTCAAGAACCGCAAAGATAACATAGTGAATATAACCTTAAGTTATTTCATTTGTTCTTATACTTAACTATCGAAAAGACGGCTTAAACCATTGAAAAGGTATCCTA
>NZ_WXWS01000571.1:0-5909 GCF_009904715.1 Vibrio sp. V42_P2S4T144
GTCTTACGACCTCTTTTTAAAGACTAAGCGTTGAATTGGAACAAATTCGCAACAACACGAATTACTGTTGTTGCATCAAAGCAGGCATAAGTAGAGCCACCAATGGGAACTCATGCCCATTTTCGAACTTCAATTTGCCTTCACCAATTTCTGCTTTTAATTGATAACCGCCCTCTACTTTTTCGATCAACTCCATAATAAGGAGCTCATCAATCCCTTCTTGAATAAATGGGTAATGCGTTACTAATTCATCAGAGAAGTAAGTGCTAAGTTCACCAGTAGTGGCCGTCACCAACTTCATTGGATCTTGAGTAATATGCTCAGTACCTTCAGGGATGGATAGTTGCCACTCGTTGTGGAACTTGCCGTCACCGAACGCGAGTGAAAGCTCGTTCACGGATAAATCAAAACCTTTGCTAAACAGCGTATCGACATGCGGCAATAAATTCGCAATTTCCTGCTCATCTAGCATAGGAGAGCCTTGATAGATAGACATAATTTGATCAAAAGACTGGCTATCCACATCTGCAATTGAGAAATCCAACTTAAAGTTATCGACATCCGTCCCATCAGTTAAACGTAGTTTCTTAGCATCTAGGTTTAATTGACTGTTCAGCTTATCACCAGACTCACTCATCGTAGTGTTACCACGGTAGCTCGCATTTTCAATCAAAAAGACAGGCGTCAAGTTCGCATCAACCACATCTAGCTTCTCTAGAGAGAAAGATTGCTCGCCTAACCAGTAGCCTTTTGCTTGCTTTCCTTTACCTTGCCCTGTCAATGCATTCAGATGAAGCTCTTCACCGTTTTCAAAATCCACTTGAACAGAAGGAACGGAAACTTGGTAATTGAGATCACCCAATACCGTCACATCACCTGTTACTTTTGCAGGGCTTGTAGAAACAGAAACACCTTGCGCTTCGTTACGATAATGCCAACTGTCTAGGTCGAAGATAAATGCTGTATTGCCATTTAGTTGAGTCTGGCTATGCATCGTGAGAGGCAAAAAGTCATTGTCCACCAATTTTGAATCAGCTGTTAGGCTTGTTAGACCGTGGCTAACATCACTGGTTACGTCAAACGTCGTTGGCATACCATCACGCTCTAGCTGAGTTTTAAGCTCAGGATCAACAACTGAATAACGAGTCAGCACGACTGAAGACAAGTAGCCACGCTGATACTCGACCACTTCACCTTTAATCATTTCATCATTCATATTGGTAATACCATCTTCAATGATGGACTGACCAATTTGTCCGACAGCCAATGGCCAACACAGTGCTAATGAGATAGCACCACCAATGGCGCCGATTTTTTTAAGATTTTGCATAACGTCACTTATTAGATATTTTCGGTCAGTCTACCCCAAACCACCTGCGGAGAAAACATTGAGACAAATCAGACTATTGATGCTTATTCTAGTCCATTAATCAGGAATCATACTTGGCTCCCACTCATCATGTCCTTTTATTGTTAAAGTTTGCGTGGCGAAGTTTTAACCGGAGCTAAAACATCTGTGAATCGTTATGCTGTGTTGTGTCTCGACAACAACCCAATCAGTGCTGAACAGTTTCGATTGGAGCTGTCTGCCTTCTCAAGTAAGTTTGATATATTTTCTGTCGAATCGATAGAAGAGGCTCAAAGCGCTTTAGAGTATCTAGAAGAAAGAGAACAGACTGTTGCTTTAGTTATAGCGAGCCATCACGCTCATTTTAACGGCGTGGATTTTCTTATTGGTTTAGACCGGATGCCACATACCGAGCAAGCAAGAAAAATTCTTATTAGCTGCTCGTCTGATATAGAGGCAATTCTCACTGCCGTTAATGAGGGCAGGCTCGACCACTGCCTCACTAAACCTTTGCCAGATCACGTCTTATTTAACACAGTGCAAAAAGAGCTGACCCAATTTATCTTGCGAAATGGCAAAGAAGACCTGCTAAGTTACAGTCAGATATTGGATCATCACAGCTTGTTGCGAGCGCACATCAATAACCAGATGAGCCATTATCAAGCCGGATTCTTACACGACTACCACTCGATGTCTGATGCCGAGTTAGCCGAGCAAGTGATCTCCGCTCTCCAGCAATTTTTCAAAGATAATGACGAAACAAGAGCGTGCCGTACATACTCACCTGAACATTTGTTAACCGTGGAAGGCGAGCCAAATAGCTTTTTGTGGTTTATCACCGAAGGTGAAGTGGCTCTGTACAAGCGCGATGAGCAAGGCATGCAGCGAGAGGTTGTACGCCATAACAAAGGGAATATTGTCGGAGGCATGTCGTTTGTTACTGGGGAATGTTCTTTCTCGACAGCTCTAACACTAACCAAAACAGAAGTTATCAAACTCGATCGCAACGTATTCAATAAAGTGATGCAAAGCGACTCAAACTTACTGCCTCTTTTTACAAACTTGCTCTTACGCCACTTCAACCGCCGATTGCAAAGAAGCATCAACACCAAACTGCAACTTCAAAAAACGCTCGAATCTTTAGAATCAGCCCACCAGCAGCTCATTGAAAGAGAAAAAATGGCGATGCTTGGTCAATTGGTTGCGGGAGTGGCCCACGAACTAAACAATCCAGTAGCCGCGATATTAAGAGGCGTAGAGAATTTAACGCATACACTAGAACGATTACTTAACGATGCGCCCAGTTCCGATATACAAACCAAAGGCATTGAATTACTGAACAAAGCGCAAACCTCAAAACCCGCTTCAACCGCCGAGCTCAGATCACGCGTAAAAGCGCTTAGCCATACTCTTCCAGACCGAGCGTTGGCAAAGAAAGTGGTGAGCCTTGGTTTAGAATCCGATCACGAGCTACTTACCCAACTAACGAGAAAGCAGCAAGCGTCTTATCATGCTCTCAATACACTAGAGCAATACCACAAAGCAGGTTCTACACTTCGCTCAATTAATGTCTGTGCAGCACGAATTGCTGATATGGTAAAAAGCCTGAAAGGATATGCTCGGTCAGATGATGAGACCCTGCACTATGCCGATATTCATGAGGGCATTGAAGACACCTTGGTGATTTTCGAGAACAAATTAAAAATGCACCAAGTTTCAACCGACTATGCAAACTTGCCTTCCATCCTTTGTCAACCGATCGCACTCCAACAGGTGTGGACGAACTTGGTCTCTAACGCCATTGACGCATTTCCAGAGAAAGGTGTGTTAAACATACAAACACGCCTTGTAGAAAAAGAGCACACACATTATGCCGTTATCTCATTTGAAGATAATGGATGTGGCATTCCTGAATCGCAAAGAGACGCCATTTTCGAGCTGAACTTCACCACAAAAAAAGAAGGTAATTTTGGCTTAGGCATCGGGCTGTCCATCTGCCAGCAAATCGTAACAGCACACAGAGGGTGGATTGACGTCGAATCAGAGATCGGCCAGTTCACACGAATGACCGTCTGGTTACCAGTCATCGAAGAAGGAGATGAAACATGACCAAGTATCTAATTTTATGTGTCGATGACGAACGAGAAGTCTTGGATAGCGTGCTCCAAGATCTTGCTCCCTTCGAGGAGAACTTTGTCGTCGAAGGAGCGGAATCGGTGACTGAAGCTCGGCAAGTGATTGAGGAGATGGCGGAAGAAGAAGTTCAGCTTGCGCTCATTTTATGTGACCACATTATGCCGGAACAAACTGGGATCAGCTTCTTAATCGAACTCAGTCAAAATGGTGACACAAAAGCAGCGCGCAAAGTTTTACTCACAGGACAAGCTGGTTTGGAAGACACCGTAGAAGCCGTAAATAACGCGAGTCTCGATTATTACATTGCCAAACCTTGGAAAGGTGAAGCATTGAGAAAAGCAATCGTGTCTCAGCTTACCGCGTTTGTGATTGAGAATGATGATAACCTGCTATCCTGGACTCAAATCCTTGATTCTGAGGCAATCCTCAACGCCATGGCAGAAAGAAGAGCAAGCTTTGGCGAGTAATAAAGTGTTTGGTTCTAACTTGAACTCAACGATGCTCATTGCACCACCTAACCTCGCATAGTCGAATGAGGTTAGAAAAACATCGTTACTTGTCCGAGTGAAATTCTCGGACACTACGTATATGGCGTAGTTTTTGCTTAAACCAAGGAACTATTAAGTTAATTGACAAAACATCGACACATTTTTGTTGGTCGTGGACCTTCCTTTTTATTATGATGTCGGACAAATCAGATTACGGTTCAAGTGGTTGCTTGAATCCATGGAAATAATGAACAAGGTTTATCGTTAGTTATGCGTAAAACACTATTAGCCGCTGCCTTACTAGTGGCATCAAGCCATGCCCTAGCTGCAAACGATCGCAATGCGCCAGCAACTATGAGCAACTTTAGCTACGACTATTTCGAAGCACGTATTGGCGCAAGTCCTGTGACATTTGGTGCTGGATTCAGCAAATCAATTCACCCGAACGCGCATGTTATTGCTCGTATTGACTCTGAGTTTGAAAGTGATTTTGACTCAGCTGCAGGCTTTGGCTTCCATTCTCCGCTAAACAACTGGGCAGATCTTACTGGTGAAATGCTAATGCGCGTTGTGCAACCTTCGAATGAGAGCAGCACAGATGTTGGTATGGAGCTTAACTTAGGTGTTCGTCAATGGTTGGGCCCTCAATTAGAAGTAGGCGGCAAAGTCGGCTACGTTTCTATCGATAACGATGACGATTGGACTGGCTCTGCCTACGCTCGATTCCACTCAACAGAGCTTTTCTCTTTGGGTGCTGAAGCACGTATCAACGATTTTTACGGTGATCAGGTAATGTTCACTACGCGTTTTAAGTTTTAAGATTTGTGCTGTAAGAAAAGAGCAAATTAAAAAAACAAAAACCGAGGTCTCTGCCTCGGTTTTTTTGTCTAATTTAATGACTAACTCAATGAAGTGGTAAAAAACTTCAACGTCCTTTTTCCGCTTTTCACACTTGCCTTTACGACCCGCTAACTCCATCGAAACGAGTCAATCATTGTGCGATCAGCTTCGCTTAGTCACACAGTGCCAATAACTGTTTTTTACGCGGCTCTTGGATCAGTTTCCAATGTACGCCATCAGTTGCACCAGCAAATTTCCACAGTAGCTTTACATCAACATCATTACCGTAAGCCGTTTTAACTTTGTTGAAGACTTTTACAGGTCCAAGTTCTAAAAAGGTTTCTACGTCATCAACACCGGCTTTCTTGACCATACGTTCAAGGGTTAGTTGCATGTTGGGTAAGTCTCTTAAGCGTCTACTGGCAGAGGACTTTTGATATTTCCGTTCCTTAATTGAGTATTCAATTGATTTCTGTACCAGTTCATCAAGCCCTACATATCCGGATTCGAATAAATCGGTTACATCATAATAATTTACGGTTGCCGTCGTCTGTTTTTTGACGTGCTTATACTTCTCACAGCTCAGTTGAGTAAACACTTCATCTAGCCCATTACCACCACGTAAGTAGCAGCAATCATTGCTGACAAGCGCAAACATAGCATCATCGGTGAATAAACCAATACCACCGAACATAGAACGTTTTTGGTACTCACTGAAGGTGCGTACATATTTAAAAAAAGCTTGGTCTGTCATGTCCATTGACCTCTTTAATCTGAATAAATTACCCCGATTAGCGATGTCACCAGATAAACAGCAGCTTATAGCGAATTATAAATGTCGATTTGTTGGCGATATTTTTGTGAGTTGTGCTCACCAACTTGCTTAATCATACTTAACGTTGAAAAATAAGTTAGGACATAGGTCACATATAAAAAAGTATAAATTCTGCATACGTGATTAGTTTCACACTTATTGTTTGTGTGGTGATATTTTTTTGACGCATAGCATGCCTAAAACACGCCATCATTATGATCTCGCTGGCAATTACGGGCACATAATACGCATTTAATTGATAAAGAATACGCTGTAAGGGTAC
>NZ_WXWS01000601.1:0-5904 GCF_009904715.1 Vibrio sp. V42_P2S4T144
GATAAATGTTCCCTACAGACTGGATGAATAAATTGGAAAAGTACGAAGAAGTATTGGTCTCGATTCGTCAGATCATCCGCGCTATTGATTTACATTCTAAAAAGCTGAGCAAAGAGTCTGGATTGACTGCTCCACAGTTGATTTTGATGCGCGCTATCAATGACTTAGATAACGTGACGATTAAACAGTTGTCTAGCCACACTAACATGAGCCAAGCGACCGCAACGACCATTCTAGATAGACTAGAACGAGGCCAGTTTGTTGAGCGTCAGCGCAGTGTTCAAGACAAGCGTAAAGTGCATGCTGTACTTACGAGCAAGGGCCAAGAAGCCTTAAAACAAGCACCAACGCCGCTGCAAGAGCACTTCATTAATCGATTCCAAAAATTGGAAGAATGGGAGCAATCCCTTCTACTATCTTCCGTTCAACGCATCTCGACGATGATGAATGCAGAGGACATCGATGTTGCTCCAATGCTAGAGCTTGGTAGCATTACCAAAGCCGATTAGTTTCGCTCCCACGTGCTCGCTTTTTGCGGGCACTACTCTCCTACTCAGTCAACCCAGTTTCAAACGCATATTTTGCTAACTCCGCCGTCGAATGTAAGTCCAACTTGTGCTTAATGTTATGGCGATGCGTCTCTACCGTTCGATAACTAATATTGAGTAAAGTGGCGATTTTCTTGCTGCTGTTTCCTTGAGCAACTAATTTAAGTACCGCTTCTTCCCTGCGGCTGAGAGGATTCGTTTTTTGCGTGGCAGGCACCACTTCTTGGGTAAAGAGTGTTTGTGTGACGGATTCACAGAAATACGTCGAGCCTTGGTTAACCGTTTTTATTGCTTGCACCATTTTCTCGGCCGAGATTTCCTTGAGCATATATCCTACGGCACCAGCTTGCATGACCTTCATGATGTACTCGCGATTATCGTGCATGGTCAACATAAGTATTTTGCTCTCTGGGCGAGCTTCTTTAATTACACCAGTCGCTTCAATACCGTTCATTATTGGCATGCTGATATCCATCAATATGACGTCCGGTTGCAAGTGCTTTGCGACCTCTATCGCTTCCAAGCCATTACTTGCTGTACCCACCACTTCGATGTCAGGCTCTAACTCCAAACGAGCCATGAAGCCATCCAATACCACTTGATGATCATCGACAATCACTACACTAATCGGTTTATCCATAAACTATTTCATCCAAATTAAGCAGCACAGTAATCTCTGTTCCCAAGCCAAGCTCACTCATTAGCTCAAATTCACCACCGATGAACTCTACACGCTCTTGCATGTTCCTTAACCCAATCCCTTGTTGGTGCACTGCATGGTTAACCACAAATCCAACCCCATCGTCACGTATGAGTAATTGCAGCATATTGCCCATTTTTTGCAAAGTAACCGTTACTTTTTTCGCTCGCGCATGTTTTTCAATGTTATTCAAAGACTCCTGAGCGACGCGATATAGCGTCGTTGCGACTTCCGAAGTCAGTTTGTGCTGCTGAGTATCGAAATTGCTCTCGATATCAATCCCGGAATGGGAATGAAAATCCTGTAGCAAGGTCGTCAGTGCTGCTTCTAAACCGATATCATCGAGGGCGCTTGGACGGAGCTGATGAGAAATATGCCGCACCTCATTTATCGCGGTGACGAGCGATCGTTGTGATTTATCTAAGTGGGATTTGAGTTTTTCGTCTTCCAGTCTATGACTCATTAAGTCTAAATGACATTTACTGGAGACTAACAACTGATTGATTCCATCATGCAGTTCTCGCGCTAAATGCTTTTTCTCATCTTCTTGGAACATCACGGTTTTATGTGCCAATTCTTTCAGGTTCTTATCAGCGAGGCGATGCTCGTGCAGATTGATCGCCAGAGTGAGAACAATGATTACAGCAACGGTCACCGCTAAGATCACGACGACTGAGAAAAATGTCGTTTCGATATTTTTGTTCACCGCCGCGCGCATATTGGCGACTTCTCGGCTTACATCCTCAATATACAGCCCAGTCCCTATCATCCATTCCCACTTATCGAGCCATGCAGCGTAACTAAGCTTAGGGACAACTTCACCCGTAGATGGCTTTTGCCACAGGTACTGATGAAATCCACCACCGGATTGCGCTTGATACAATAGAGCTTCGATTAAGCGATCGCCATTTTCGTCTTCAAGATAGAGTAAGTTTTCCCCGACAAGCTCCGGAAGAACTGGGTGTACAAGGTTGGTACCATATTTATCATAAGCAAAAAAATAGCCGTCCGACCCATAACTCAAACGATTTAAAATCGCTTTCACACGCGTTTTGGCAGCACTCTCTTCTAAAGTCGGATCGTTGTAGATGTAAGAAATGGAGTCAAAAGCGACGTCGACCGTATCTTTCAGCGCCGCTTCTTTTGATTGGATCAGGTTTTGATGAAAGATCTCCACCTCCCTTTTGCCAAGGGTCTTAGTTTGATAGATAGAGATCCAGCTGATACTCGCTGACACCAATACCACGGGTATCAGTGTCAGCAGAATTAACTTTGCTTTGAGAGGCATCCCTTCCCTCCATGAAACGCTGCCTTTACAGCTTACTATCTTAGCAGTACAAACGAATCGATTGTGTCTGCATAGACATAATTAACAGCTTAACAACTTGTCTCAAAAGGTAAAAACTCTCAGTTCACAAAATCTCTTTATTATCGAGTGATTAACTCATACCGTAAAAACCTGGGAAAAACAGCAAAGACGCCAACACAACAATCTGAATCGCGATGAACGGCATCACACCTTTGTAGATATCACGCGTAGTAACCCCTGCTGGAGCGACACCTTTTAGATAGAACAAACTAAAGCCAAATGGCGGTGTGAGGAACGACGTCTGCAAGTTCATCGCAATAAGAATCGCAAACCACGTCATATTAATGCCCATCAATTCAGCGACTGGCGCAATAATTGGCACGATGATAAAACAGATTTCAACGAAGTCGATAAAGAAACCTAAAATCAGAATCACCACCATGGTAATAATAAGGAATCCCCACTTTTCACCCGGCAGTTCTAACATCCACTCTTCAACTAAATAATCACCACCAGTGTAGGTAAATGCCATTGAAAAGGCGGTCGCACCAAGTAAGATCGCAAAGACCATTGCGGTTACTTTAACTGTCTCTTTTGATGCATCATAAATCATCGACCAACTAAACTGCTTATACAATAGCGATAAAATAATCGCACCTGCACCACCCAGTGCCGCTGACTCTGTTGGTGTTGCAATCCCTGCAAAGATGGAGCCCAATACCACAATGATCAATGCTAAAGGTGGCAATACAGCTTTCAGTGCGGTGAGCACTTCTTGTTTACGACTGATCGACTCATCACGCTCTATCGCCTGTGCGGCTTGAGGGTTCAACTTCGCGTAGATGAGAATGTAGATCACATAGGCGCCAACAAGTGTAATACCGGGCCAGATCGCAGCTTGAAATAGGTCCCCTACCGGTACGCCAAGTACATCACCCAACAAGATCAACACGATAGAAGGTGGGATAATTTGGCCCAACGTGCCAGACGCACAAATAGTCCCACACGCTAAACCTTTGTCGTAATTGTACTTGAGCATCACAGGAAGAGATATTAAGCCCATCGCAACAACTGATGCGCCTACCACCCCCGTTGAAGCTGCAAGCAATGCGCCAACTAACACGGTAGAAATAGCGATACCACCGCGAACGCCACCGAACAAACGCCCCATTGATTCTAGTAGCTGTTCAGCAAGCTTCGTTTTCTGTAGCACTAGCCCCATAAAAACGAACAGCGGTACGGCCATTAGCACCGTATTTTCCATAATGGATTGAATTCGATATGGCATAAAAGCAAACATCTCGATGCCTTCAGCCCAAACACCAAAAATCAGCGCGATACCACCAAAAGTAAAGGCAACGGGAAATCCCAATAGAAGCGCAAAGAGCGCAACAAAAAACATCACTATACCGATCATAATGACTTCCTTTTACGACTTACCGTTATTACCGGCATAGATGAGATGAGGGTTGACAATTTTGTTGATTGAATGAAGTAACAATCCAATACCACTCACCGCCATAAAGAAAAATGACAGCGGAATCATCGCTTTGATAATCCAACGATATGGTAAGCCACCTGGGTCCCCAGACGTCTCGCCTAACGCGTAACTTTCCTTGGCGAAATCAATACCAAACCAAGCGACCAGTAGGCAAAAAGGGAATAAGAAAAATAGTGTGCCTATGATGTCGATGATGGATTGTGCTTTGTAAGATAAGCGTTCATAAAAAATGTCGACGCGAACATGGCCACCGGACTTAATTGCGTAAGGCACACCAAGCAAGAACACGGCAGAGAATAGATGCCATTCCATTTCTTGGAATGCGATAGACACATCATTAAACACGTAACGCATGACAACGTCGTACACAACGTTTGCTAACAACAAAATAAACAGGATGCTGGATAACCATCCGAGAAAATCGCTAAAGCGGTTAAATAATCGCTCAATATAAATAAGACTTCTCATTCCGAACTCCGTGGAACGTTTAGATGCGCTCCGCTATGGTGCGGAGCATTCATTATGAAGTTTTCTTGGGCTTCGATAGCAGGCTAAACCTCTCGGCATCGCCTGCTTCATAACGTTATTGTTGAGCTTGACTGTTTAAGTACGCTCGGTGCGAAATATCTGACCATGGTCGAACTTGATTCATATAGTTCGCTTGCGACTCTTGAATCTCTTTCGCCAAAGCATCTTTTTCTGCATGTTCTTTCAACAAACGATCGTTTGCTTCTCGCAACGCAGCTACTACTTCAGGTGGGAAATCTTTTACTTCAACATTTGGGTATTCAGACTTAATAGATGCCCAGTTTTTGCCGCTTTCGTGTTTCGATTGCGTGTACATATCGTAAGCGGCCGTTTTCATGGCTACTTGCAAAATCGCTTTTAGATCATCAGGTAGACGGTTCCAGGTACGCTTGTTAACGAGGAACTGAAGCTCAGTCGCTGGCTCATGCCAACCTGTGTAGTAGTAAGGCGCGATTTTGTGGAAGCCCATACGTAGATCTAGCGATGGACCAACCCATTCCAAGGCATCAATTGTGCGACGCTCTAGAGAAGTATATAGCTCACCAGGGGCGATATTCGTTGGCTTGGCACCTAACTCGGCCAAAATCTCACCAGCAAACCCTGGGATACGCATTTTCAAACCCTGTAAGTCCTCGACGGACTTGATCTCTTTTTGGAACCACCCGCCCATCTGAGTATCGGTATTACCGCCAGGGAAAGACATCAAGTTATGTGGAGAGTACACTTTTTCCATCAGCTCCATACCACCGCCGTAGTAAAACCATGCATACTGCTCAGTTGGCAACATACCGAAGGGCATAGAAGTGAAGTAAAGTGTGTTTGGAACCTTACCCTTCCAGTAATAAGACGCTGAGTGCCCCATGTCATACTGACCCGACTTAACCATATCAAACACCCCAAAAGGCGCTTTATGCTTGTTTGCGGAATCAATGCGGATTTGCAAACGTCCGTTGGACATCTCTTCCGCCATTTTGGCCATGTTTTTTGTGGTATCACCAAAAATTGGGAAATTAGGCCCCCAAGTTTCAGCAAGCTTTAAGCGATAGACTTTTTCAGCAGCGTTTACAGAAGTCGCTGCGAGTGCCATCGCGGCAGCGACAGCGGTTGTTTTGAGCACTCGTTTTAAAGATTTTTGGATTAGACTCATCGTTCACGTCCTTTATCACCAAGGTTATTGTTGTCATCCATTTCATTAGGATTGGCTGTATTCGGTATAAAAGATGTAACAATGTTGTCTAATGCGAAATGGGCATGAACACGGAAGCGAGTAATTCATCAATAAGGCATTAGCCTAAGGTATTACGTACAAGTACGTAGG
>NZ_WXWS01000586.1:0-5898 GCF_009904715.1 Vibrio sp. V42_P2S4T144
GTTTTTCACCATCGACATCATACGCTTACGTTTACGCTCTTGTGATAGCGTAAGCTTATTCGTACGGTTCTCGTATGGGTTATCACTGTTGTGGAAGTTAATGCGAATCGGTGTTCCCATAATTTCCAGAGACTTACGGAAGTAGTTCATCAGATAACGTTTATACGAATCTGGCAATTCACGAACCATGTTACCGTGGATAACAACGATCGGTGGGTTGTAACCACCTGCGTGTGCGTATTTGAGTTTGATACGACGACCACGAACCATTGGCGGTTGGTGATCATCCACAGCCATCTTCATGATACGCGTCAGTACTGACGTACCCACACGCGTTGTCGCCGAGTTATATGCTTCTTGGATAGATTCAAACAAGTGACCAACGCCAGTACCGTGCAGCGCAGAGATAAAGTGGATACGCGCGAAGTCGACGAATCCTAGACGGCGGTCCAGTTCTTTCTTCACGCTTTCTTTCACGTCACTGTCTAGACCATCCCACTTGTTAACGGCGATGACAATTGAGCGGCCAGCATTCAGTGCAAAACCAAGCAAGCTTAGGTCTTGGTCTGAAATATTTTCACGAGCATCAATCACCAGTAGAACGACGTTTGCATCTTCTACCGCTTTCAGCGTCTTAACAACAGAGAACTTTTCAACCGTTTCATTGATACGACCACGACGACGAACACCTGCGGTATCAATTAGTACGTACTCGCGTCCATCACGCTCCATCGGGATGTAGATAGAATCGCGCGTTGTACCAGGCATATCGTATACAACCACACGTTCTTCACCCAGAATACGGTTAGTCAGTGTCGATTTACCTACGTTAGGACGACCGATGATCGCCAACTTAATCGGCTGCTCTTGAAGGCGTTTGAACTCTGCTTCTGCGTCTTCTTCAGTGTAATCTTCAACAAGAGGCTCTTCGTCTTCGAATCCAGTCAGGTCTTCAATCTCACCGTCTTCAGACTCACTTGTTAGTAGATCATCAAAGAATGGAGATAAAGCACGCTCAAGCAAAGCGGTCACACCACGGCCATGAGCGGCCGCAATCTGGTACATATCATCCACGCCGAGCTGCCAAAAGTCAGCACACGCCGCATCGGCATCAATACCATCGATTTTGTTTACTACCAGCATCGCTGGCTTTTCAATTTTACGCAGATGCGCAGCAATTGCTTCATCTGAAGGTGTCAGACCAGCACGACCGTCAACAAGGAACAATACAACATCAGCCTCATCAATCGCGGCTAATGACTGTTCTGCCATCTTTGTTTCCACGCCTTCTTCTGTGCCATCGATACCACCAGTATCAATCACAATGAATTCGTGCTCTTCACCAAGTCTCGCCTGGCCATATTTACGGTCTCGCGTTAGGCCTGGAAAGTCCGCAACCAACGCGTCACGAGTGCGAGTCAATCGGTTAAATAGTGTAGATTTACCTACGTTCGGACGCCCTACTAGAGCTACAACAGGTACCATAACAACCTCTACAATAATCTTTCTTCTGTAGTTATAGGTAACGACTTGCTCGATGCCAAATCAAACCAGCTTTTTACCTATAACCACGTCAGGGTTAATAAATTCAAACAACAAAACGGCTCCTAGCTGTCACCAGCCAGGAGCCGAATGTGAATTATATCACGATATTATTCGTTAATGGTTAGTTTCTTTACATCGCCGTTGCGAGTTGTAATCACATAACCATCCGACAATAACGTCGGGCCAACTGCCAAGCCACTATCATCGACAAACTGCTGCGCAACAAATTCGCCCGTTGAACGATCCATCCAGTGAAGGTAACCAAGCGTGTCACCGACAACGAGATAATTGCCAACAATAACTGGCGCTGTAAGTTGTCGGTGCTCAAGCAAGCTGTTTTCCCACAACTCAGTTCCGCTTCGTGAATCAACGGCAACAACATGATCTTTTTCCGTTATCACAAAGATGCGACTACCATCTGTAGAAATGTCTGTCGCAGATGAGTAATTACGCTTCCAAATCGGGTTCGCTGAACGCAAGTCAATGGCGATAAGTTGACCATTGTATCCAATGGTGAAAAGAGTACCGCCTAGCACAATTGGCGATGAATCAACGTCAACCAAACGATCAATTTCTGTCGCGCCTTTTGGCGTACCAACAGGCTGTTGCCAAATCAACTGACCACGCTCAACGATAGCAGCTGCGAGTCGGCCATTTGCCGTTCCCCAAAATACACCGCCGCCAATTGCAGTCGGAGTACTGTCGCCACGTAAAGTTAAGTTCGGCACTTCTGTGCTCAATGCCCAGCGTTGCTCACCTGTACTCTCATTAAGGGCAATCAGCATGCCTCGGCTAGTATTGATGATAATAAGGCCTGAATCTGCAACTGGCTTCGCCAGTACCTCACCACCAACTTTTACACGCCAAACAATTTCACCTGTTTCTTGGTCAAGAGAGATGACTTCACCATTCTCAGAGCCAATGTAAAGGTTTCCGTATGCCGCTGTGATACCACCAGAGAGACGAGCAATGACATCTTCTTCTAGGTCCGTTTGCCAACGTTGTTTACCATTCTCAGGATCCAGCGCTTTTACTAAGCCATCACGACTTGCCACGAACAATGTATCATTCGCAAATACAGGGGATAGTTTTGAAAAGTAATGACCAACACCATCGCCAACCGATGTGCTCCACTCACTACTGGTTGTAAACTGACTGTCTACCTGAGGTAGTGGCGCCATTACAATGGTGTCTTTCTCACCTGCACAACCGGCAAGTACTCCCATTGTTAACGCCCCTAGCAAGGCTTTCTTAAAGACTCTTTTCATCCAATGCGGTCCTTATTTCGCCAGATCGTCCAATTTCATTTGTAGTGTCGGGCTTGCATCTGCCGCTTGCTGAGCTTCAGTATACGCAGCGTACGCAGCATCTTTGTCACCTTGGCGAATCGCAATATCGCCACGAAGTTCAGCAATACGACCTGTCCATGCTGTATCAGTGACGTTACTTAGCTCTGCCGTTGCAGCGTCGAAGTTACCCATTTCCGTCTCAATACGCGCAATGCGGTAACTAATCAATGGTAACAACGCAGCATCTTGAGTGTTGCTTTGCGCCCACTTCAGTTGCTCCAATGCAGCAGAAAGGTCTTGAGCTTCAACTTGTGCTTTAGCAAGTTGTAGTGCAGCCAATACTGAATATTCTTTTACTTCATTTGACTCAATGAAAGCTTTCACGTCAGCTTGAGCATCAGTGCCTTTGTCTTGCAAAGCATTCATTGCTGTCGTGTAGCTTTGAGAAGCTGCTTCACTCGCCTGAATCACAGAATCCTGGTAGTAACGCCAGCCAAATAGACCACCTAAACCAACAACCGCACCGATGATGACGGCTTTGCCGTTTTCCTTCCACCAGTCTTTAATGGCTTCAACTTGTTGTTCTTCAGTATCGTAAAGTTCCACTTCCTGTCCTCTTAAAACATGTAAATGGCAGCTTAGCTGCCATTGATCCTATTTCGTTTAAAGGCTCCACATTTGGGAGCCTTAGCTTACGAACTAGGATGTAATTTTGTTAGATTACTAAAAGACTTAAATCAGTGCTGCGATCTTTTCTGCAACTTCTGCTTGGTTGTAAGTCTCTTGCTCACCACCAGCTAAGTCTTTCAGTACTACGGTATTATCCGCAACTTCGTTTTCGCCCAGAACCAATGCTACAACAGCACCAACTTTGTCTGCGCGTTTAAACTGTTTCTTGAAGTTACCGCCACCGAAGTGATTCATCACACGAACGCCTGGAACAGACTCGCGAAGCTGTTCTGCTAGCTTCATTCCTGCCATCATGGTGCCTTCACCCGCAGTGACTACGTACACGTCAACACTGCGACGAACGTCTGTCAGTTCCAACGTTTCTAGCATCAGTACTAGACGCTCTAGGCCCATTGCAAAGCCAACCGCTGGTGTTGGTTTACCACCTAATTGCTCTACAAGGCCATCGTAACGACCACCGCCACATACAGTGCCTTGAGCACCTAGGCTCTCAGTGATCCACTCAAATACCGTGCGATTGTAGTAATCCAGACCACGAACTAGACGTTCGTTAACTGTGTATTTGATACCTGCGGCGTCTAAAAGTTCACATAGACCTGCGAAGTGTGCTTTAGATTCTTCACCCAAGTAATCTGAAAGGCGAGGCGCATCACCTAAAATAGCTTGAACGTCTGGGTTCTTCGTATCCAGAACACGCAGTGGGTTCGTGTGCATGCGACGCTTACAATCTTCATCTAGCACATCAATATGTTGCTCAAGGAATGCAACCAGTGCAGTACGGTAGTCTGCGCGGTCTTCTTGAGAACCGATAGAGTTCAGCTCAAGACGAACATGTTCATTGATACCTAGCTCACGCCATAGACGCGCCGTCATCATGATAAGCTCTGCATCAACATCTGGACCATTTAGACCAAACACCTCAACACCACACTGGTGGAATTGACGGTAACGACCTTTCTGCGGACGTTCATGGCGGAACATAGGCCCCATGTACCACAGACGCTGTTCATCACGGTTGATCAGGCTGTTTTGGATACATGAACGTACACAGCCCGCCGTACCTTCAGGGCGAAGTGTTAGGCTGTCACCGTTACGGTCATCAAAGGTGTACATTTCTTTTGAAACGACGTCTGTCTCTTCACCAACAGCGCGGCTGAATAGGTTTGTTTCTTCAACGATTGGCATGCGCACTTCGTTATAACCGTATGCGCTAATTACATTTTTCACTGTGTTTTCTAATTTTTGCCACAGTGGCGACTGAGTTGGGAGGCAATCGTTCATGCCTCGAATTGCTTGAATTGTTTTTGCCACAATACTTACCGTAATTCTCGTTGAGATTAATCTTGTACTTTAACTTCGATGCGGTTTTCGCCATTCATCATAGCTGCTTTCGCACGGATCTTAGCTTCTAGCTTATTCACAAGGTCATCGTTATCAAAGCGCTCTTTCTGGCGTTTACCATCTTCGTAGAATGCGCTCTTCTTGTTACTACCTGCTAGACCTAAGTGAGAAACTTCTGCTTCACCAGGGCCGTTTACCACACAACCGATGATAGACACATCCATTGGCGTGATGATGTCTTCTAAACGTTGCTCCAGTGCATTCACCGTACCAATCACATCGAATTCTTGGCGTGAGCAGCTTGGGCACGCAATAAAGTTGATGCCTCGAGAGCGAATGCGCAGAGATTTAAGGATGTCGAAACCGACTTTGATTTCTTCAACTGGATCGGCAGCCAAAGAGATACGCAGCGTATCTCCTATCCCTTCAGATAACAGCATACCTAAGCCAACAGATGACTTAACAGCGCCAGCTCGAGCACCACCCGCCTCTGTGATACCTAAATGAAGAGGCTGATCGATTTTCTTCGCCAGCAGACGATATGAATCCACCGCAAGAAAAACGTCTGAAGCTTTCACGCTAACTTTAAATTGGTCAAAGTTAAGACGATCGAGATGATCTACGTGACGCATCGCCGATTCAACCAAGGCTTCTGGCGTAGGCTCACCGTATTTCATCTGTAGATCTTTTTCCAAAGATCCACCATTGACACCAATACGGATCGGGATGTTTTTATCGCGAGCGCAATCAACAACAGCGCGAATGCGCTCTTCATTGCCGATGTTACCAGGGTTGATACGTAAACAGTCAACTCCGTACTCCGCAACTTTCAGCGCGATACGATAGTCGAAATGAATATCAGCCACTAATGGTACAGAAACTTGCTGTTTAATCAGTTTGAAAGCTTCTGCTGCGTCCATCGTAGGCACAGAAACTCGAACGATATCTGCGCCGACTTTTTCTAGTGCTCGGATTTGAGCGACTGTCGCTTCTACGTCAGTCGTGCGAGTGTTAGTCATTGACTGTACTGCAA
>NZ_WXWS01000172.1:0-5862 GCF_009904715.1 Vibrio sp. V42_P2S4T144
TAGTAACCTTTAAAATACTGCGCTGATAATAAACAAGCTCGACGCAGATGTAAAAAGCTATGCGTCGTATGGTAGACAATCTGACAACGAATTTTGAGTTGAGTTGCATTTATTCACCGATATTAGGCGGTAAATGTCACCACATGACGTATTAGTTAGGTGACGAAGAGCACATTTCAATCGGAGGTAGGGTGATGGACGCTTTCAGCGGTGAGCCAAGCCTAGTGACTCGTTAGTTGGTTTTGGCGAATTCGCGTAATGCATCACCTGAAAAACGATAATACTCTTTTTCATGAATTAGTGTTGCACCAATTGAGCGGTAAAACTGACCTGCGGTAGGGTTACTACTTTCAGCTGTCCAGTCCAACCTTTGGCATCCACACTTGATCGCCAAAGATGCCAGATACTTCATTAACTTGAGACCAACCCCTTTTCCTCGAACCTTCGAAGATACGAACAGATCTTTTAAGTACATCTGTCCTGAGAGTTTTGGGGCAGGGAGCATGACGGTATAAGATGCAAAGCCTACGACGTCATCATTATCGTAAACCGCAATGATATTAACACCAGAATGTTCAGAGAAGACTTGGCTCTTTAGATAATGGACCAGATCGTGTTTTGATGAAGCTTTTTCTTTGAAGTAGTAATGTTCTAACTCAATAAAAATAGGGATGAGATCTAAGCAGTTGGTTTTGTGTATTGCTCTGATATCCATTTCTCATCCCTTGTCGATTTATTAAGCGGCGATAAGCAGTTCTTTTGCGTTTGCCAACGTTGAGTCGGTTATTTGACTACCCCCAAGTAAGCGAGCTAATTCTGCCACACGTTGTTGTTCATCTAATGCGTGCATTTGGGTTTCGGTTTGGCCTGCTTTGGTTTGCTTAGCTACAAACATTTGTTGATGGCCGCATCCGGCAACTTGAGGGAGGTGAGTGACACACAATACCTGAGTAGATTCGCCAAGCTTGCGTAGCATTTTGCCCACTACGGCAGCTGTTGGGCCACTAATACCTACGTCCACTTCATCGAAGATTAAACTTGGTGTATCTACTTTCTGAGCGGTGATCACTTGGATCGCTAGAGAGATGCGTGATAGCTCACCGCCTGACGCAACTTTTGCTATAGGTTGTAATGGTTGTCCCGGGTTGGTCGATACTAAGAAGCACACGCTGTCCATGCCAAGCGGCGATGGGTGCGTGTTGTCATTGCTAACTTCGATACTGAATACTGCTTTATCCATGCTCAATTCGTGCATGCTTTGTGTGATCAGTTTGTTCAGTTCTTTTGCGTAACGGCTGCGTGATTTGTGCAGTTTTTCTGCTTGTGTTAGAAAGCTTTGGTACTTGTGTTCTACTTCTTGAGCAAGTTCATCTAAACGTTCATCGGAGCAATCTAACGCTTCTACTTGGGCCTGAAGATCTTGATGATGCTGGTAGAGTTCTTCTGGCATTACGTGGTGTTTACGAGCTACAGACATCACTTTAGAAAAACGTTCTTCTACATAAGCCATACGAGCTGGATCAACATCGATGCCATCTAAGTAGCTGCGTAATTCATTCTTCGTTTCTTCAAGTTGAATCATTGCTTCTGACAGCATGTTAGGTAGCTCAGATAGCTTTTCATCTAATTCGGCTAATTGAATTAGGGAGTGATTGGCCGATTGCAAAATACCAAGCGCATTGACTTCTTCACCTTCGTAAATAAGTTCGATGGCTTGCTGACAGGTAGTGGCGAGTTCACCACTGTTGGATAGTCGTTTGTGCTCTTGCTCGAGCTCTGCAAATTCTTCTTCACCTAGCGATAACTCATTCAGTTCTTTGATTTGGTATTCAAGCAACTGTTTTTGCGCCTGGTTTTGCTGGCTATTTTCTTTTAGCTGCTTGAGGTTATTATCCGCCTGACGCCAATGCTGGTAAGCACTTCGTGTGCTTTTTAGTAGGTTTAAATGCCCAGCATATTGGTCGAGCATGGCCATTTGGTGCTCACTTCTCATCAATTGATGATGAGCGTGCTGCCCATGGATATTGATAAGTAGCTGCCCTAGAGATTTGAGCTGTGATAGTGGAACAGGGCTGCCATTAATGAAGGCTCTTGAGCGGCCTTCTTTTGTGATAATACGACGCAAAATACACTCACTGCCATCTAGCAGATCGTTATCTTCTAACCAACGTGTTGCATGTAAGTTGTTGTCCAATAAAAAAGCGGCGCTAACTTCGGTTTTCTCTTCACCTTGTCGCACCATGCCGGCATCGGCTCGTCCGCCTAAGCAGAGCCCTAAAGCATCAATAGCAATGGATTTACCCGCGCCTGTTTCACCTGTAATGGTGGTCATGCCCTTAGAAAGCTCGAGTTGTAAAGACTTAACAATCGCAAAATTATTAACACTTAGATGAGCCAGCATTTTATTTACCTGTATAACTGAACAATACTGTATAAGAGAACAGTATATACTGTTTCTTTATACAGTAAAGTCGGGTAAGGAAAATTTTCTTTGTAGGCTGTTTTTTTGTGATGAAGTGGGAAAAATGAGCCGATGTGATTACAACGACTCATTAAAGTTGAACAGGTTACGGACGAGTTGGGTTAATCGTTAGTGGTTCTAGTGTGACGACTGCATTCACACCTGCACCTGGGTGATCCACGTATAAAGTGTCTTGCATTAGAGTGTAGTAAACGTCGACGAAGTCATCATCATTCGTGAGTACACCATCGGGGATAATGTCGATGATCTTGTTCGTGATTTGCGGAATAATCGCGTAAGCCTGAACTTCTGGATCTGGAATCGCTTTCAATACTTCTTCGGCAACTTGAACAAGGAGTTTTGCCAATTGTTTATAGTCTGTGCCGTCATCTTGCTCCATGAGCACAATGTCTGCCGCACCCCAGCGGTAACGAGACCAGTGAATAATGATCTGATTTGGATAGTAATCTTGGTTATCGTAGTCTAAGTATGGAAGCTCCACCAAATCGAGAGTAGGTTCATCACGACTTGGATTGACGCCCGTTACGATAGCGTAGATTTCTGCCTTGCCAGAGATCCAAGGTTCTTTGTCATCGGCTAGACGGATCTTTTTCAACTGCGTGGTTTGAATTGGAGCCGCTTCACCCACTGCGCTACTTGACAATAGCGGTGTATTTTGGCGTTGTTCATCAGCAATATATGGTTGAACTAAAGCTGGTTGACCGAGTTTTTTCATCTCAGCTTGCATAGCTTGCAAGCCTGCTTTTAGCTCTGCAGAGCTATTGTTATCAACGACAAGTACAGGTACCTCAGGGAGCTGGTAAACATCGAGTTGATGGATGTTGCCATACACATCAAATGCTTCGATGTATTGCCAATTCTCATCATCACCACTTGGTTCAAATGCAAATAATGGCTCGACCTCGCCACTTTGCCATGCTGTTATCATGGCTTCATTTGCCAAGCGAACTTCTAACAACTGATCAGAGTATTCAGAAATACCTTTCCAGCTACGAATTTGAGTGTCAGCTTGTACAAGCTGGCGGCTGAACTCTGAGTTAGGGTTTTGCTTAACAAATGCTGATACAGACACGTTAGTCTGTTGCGGAGTAATATCTCTTCTCAGCATGGGTTCAATGGCAGCATAATTCTCACTCAATTGTTGAGCTAGGGCCCGTTTCGTCTTAGTGATATCTTCCGCTTTTGCATTGGACACACTGTTGACTTGCGTTTCCTCTGATTGGCAGCCAATAAGTGCTAATGTACTGAGAACAGACAGAATGATGGTTTTCTTCATAATATGTCCTTTATTGATTGTATGAAATAGAGTTAATACTCTATTCATGGTGAGAATATCACCGGACATAGATCATTGAATTTGCTTTTCTATCTTTTGTGTAAAGTTTGCCCACAGGATCAAAATTTATAAGCTTCTCTTTAATGATGACAAATATCGTGTCGCCTCACTACTTTGTGTCTATTTCTTGTCTAAGAAAGCCAAAAGCCAGTAGCAATTAAGCTGCTGGCTTTTTTATTGAAGTTATTGCCCTGAGTAACAAGTGTTAGAACAATTTACTAGACCAGCCAAGCTTATTCCGTAAGACGTGATAGTAGCTGTAGTCTTTTGGATGGATGAGCTTTAGTACATTTGGACTTTGATAGATGTGAATTTCGTCGCCAGGGGTAACTGGAAGTGAGACTTGTCCATCACAGCTAACTTCTTGTGTTCCACGGTTTTCTGGTGATACCACCAATTTAATTCGACGTTTTCCATCAACCACCAAAGGTCGACTCGACAATGTATGAGGGAACATTGGCACGAGTGAAATGGCATTCAAGCTAGGAGAAAGAATTGGGCCGCCGCCAGAAAGTGAATATGCCGTCGAGCCAGTCGGAGTGGAGACAATCAAACCGTCGGCCCGTAAAGAGAAGGCGAAGCTTTCATCAATATACACTTCAAATTCAATCATATGAGCAATTTGCCCTGGGTGAAGTACGGCTTCGTTTAGCGCAGCGTTATGGCTCTTTATTTGTCCGTGGCGGTGTACTTCCGCCTCTAAAAGAAAACGCTCCTCTTCAATGTACTCACCGTCGAGTACCGCTTGCAGAGACGCTTGGAAGTCGTCTGGGTTCAAGTCAGTTAAGAAGCCCAAATTTCCGCGGTTCACGCCTATAACTGGTACATCAAATCGGGATAAAATTCTTGCTGCACCTAGCATGTTGCCATCGCCACCAACCACAATGGCTAGATCGGCATTTTTTCCTAGTTCAACTAAGCTAGCAAACTGACTCTGTGGGATATCATCCAGTATTGCGGCAAGGCGATCGTCAATGAATACTTTATAGCCCTCAGAGGTCAACCATTGGTACAACTCTTTATGAGTTTGAATTGCTTGTTGATCTCTTGGTTTTCCGATAATCGCGATCACGTTACATGGATTTTTCATAGCATTTCCGCATTAAAGAGGCTTGAATCAGGAATCTTCATCCCCATAATAATGGCAAGTCACCTAAATATGCGAATTTTTATGTGGTTAAAGCCCGCAAAAACGCGCATGGCTTTAAGGGCATTATGTTGAATTCTGGAGATATCATGAGCAACGAAGAAAACAAAGTTACAGAAGAAGAGCTTGATCAAATCATCGAAGAGGCTGAAAAAGTAGAAGCTGAAGCACAAGAAGTTGAAGCTGAGCTTGAAGAGCTTGGTGATGAGACAGACGCTAAGATTGCTCAACTAGAAGCGGCACTATTGTCTAGCGAGGCAAAAGTAAAAGAGCAACAAGATGCGGTGTTGCGTTCTAAAGCTGAAGTAGAAAACATGCGTCGTCGCACTGAGCAAGAGATCGATAAAGCACGTAAGTTTGCGTTGAACAAGTTTGCAGAAGAGCTGCTTCCTGTTATTGATAACCTAGAGCGTGCAATTCAAGCGGCAGATACAGAGAATGAAACTGTGAAGCCGTTCCTAGAAGGCGTTGAACTAACACATAAAACGTTTGTAGACGTTGTCGCGAAATTTGGCTTGAAAGCAATCAACCCTGAAGGTGAAGCATTCAATCCAGAGTTCCATCAAGCGATGTCGATTCAGGAGAGCCCTGATCATGAATCAAACACTGTTATGTTTGTTATGCAAAAAGGTTACGAACTAAACGGTCGTGTGATTCGTCCGGCAATGGTAATGGTTGCTAAGTAACTTTAACTCCCTGTTTTTTTAAATATAAAAGTGCCCATCATTTTTGATGGGCGCTTTTTTGTTTTAAACATAAATGACTGCATCGAACTTCGTTGTATATCGATAAATGAAAATTTGATCCCCTTCATATTTTTTCCTATTGGTTAATTATTTTCCTATAGGAGATTTTCTCTCATCTCGCTGCGTGTTTATTAACGGAAAGGGCTATAAG
>NZ_WXWS01000089.1:0-5860 GCF_009904715.1 Vibrio sp. V42_P2S4T144
GAAAAAGTGAAGCAGAATCCGGATCTGTTAACACCACAAACTAAAATGGTAAAATGGCATTCTGTTTTCTATCTATCGTCCAAAATTGGACAACGTTTGGTTTGGAGCTAACGTCAATGAAAAAATGGGCTACTCTATTAGCTGGTAGTGCATGTGCGCTTTCTCTGTTCTCTGGTACAGCGACAGCGGATGAGAAAGAACTAGTATTTATGAACTGGGGTCCTTACATCAACAGTAATATCCTAGAGCAATTTACTAAAGAAACTGGCATCAAAGTGATCTACTCGACTTACGAGTCGAACGAAACTTTGTACGCAAAGCTAAAAACTCATAACCAAGGTTATGACCTAGTAGTACCTTCAACGTACTTCGTGGCGAAGATGCGTGACGAAGGCATGCTACAAAAGATCGATAAGACTAAGCTGAAAAACTTCGGCAACCTAGATAAAAACTACCTAGACAAGCCTTACGATCCAAGTAACGACTACTCTATCCCACACGTTGTTGCGATTACAGGCCTAGCGGTTAACGCAGATATGTACGATCCAAACGACTTCCAAAGCTGGGCTGACCTATGGAAGCCTGAGCTTGAAGGTCAAGTAATGTTGATGGACGACACTCGTGAAGTGTTCCATATCGCTCTGCGTAAACTTGGCTACTCAGGTAACTCAAAAGACCCTAAGCAAATCGATGAGGCGTACGCTGAGCTACAAAAGTTGATGCCTAACGTTTTAGTTTTCAACTCTGACAACCCTGGCGCACCTTACATGTCTGGTGAAGTGGGCGTTGGTATGCTTTGGAACGGTAGCGCCGCAGCGGCACAAAGTGAAGGCCTGAACCTTAAACTCGTTTTTCCTAAAGAAGGCGGTATCGGCTGGGTTGATAACTTCGCTATCTCTTCCGGTGCGAAGAACGTAGAAGCCGCTCACAAGATGATTGACTTCCTACTGCGCCCAGAAATCGCAGAGCAAATCTCTCGTGATACTGGCTACCTAACGGCGGTGGAAGAATCGAATGCTAAGTTTAAAGACGTTGCACCACTGTTCCCTTCTCAAGAAGACCTTGACCGCGTTGAATGGCAAGATGCGGTTGGTGATCTAACCGTTAAATACGAAGATTACTTCCTAAAGCTGAAAGCGGGACAATAATCTAGCTTGTGTAACAAGTCATCAACCATAGGAAAATAGGCAGCAATACGCTGCCTATTTTTGTCTTAGGCTGATATAATCGCGCGTTGCTAGGTTTGTTTGTCTTGGTATCATAGATTTATCGTCTCATAACAAGGAGACAACGATATTCAAGCTAAATGAACATATTTGTGCTTACTGCGATTTGGCTCAACTTGATAACTCCAGCTAGTATTGACTTGTCCAATCGCGAAACAAAACGGAAAACAAATGAAAAGTAAATTCTACGCAAGCGCTCTATGTGCAGCGACGCTCATCGCTACCCCTGCAATGGCTGCTGATCAAGAACTGTATTTCTACAACTGGTCGGAATACATTCCAAACGAAGTTCTTGAAGACTTTACAAAAGAAACCGGAATCAAAGTTATTTACTCTACATACGAATCTAACGAGAGTATGTACGCAAAACTAAAAACTCAAGGTTCTGGTTACGACTTGGTAGTACCGTCTACCTATTTCGTCTCTAAAATGCGTAAAGAAGGCATGCTACAACAGATCGACAAAGAGAAATTATCTCATTTTGCCGATCTTGATACTAACTTCCTAAACAAACCGTTCGATCCGAACAACAACTACTCTATCCCATACATTTGGGGTGCGACCGGTATTGGTATCAATGCTGACATGCTAGACAAGTCATCGGTTTCTAAATGGGATGATTTCTGGGATAGTAAGTGGGAGGGTCAACTAATGCTGATGGATGATTCTCGCGAAGTATTCCACATTGCATTGACTAAGCTTGGTTACTCACCAAACACGACTAACCCAGAAGAAATCAAAGCCGCTTACGAAGAACTGAAAAAGCTAATGCCAAACGTATTAGTATTTAACTCAGACTTTCCTGCAAACCCTTACCTTGCGGGTGAAGTTTCACTAGGCATGCTTTGGAACGGTTCTGCATACATGGCTCGTCAAGAAGGCGCGAACATCGACATCATCTGGCCAGAAAAAGGCACTATCTTCTGGATGGACAGCTTAGCTATTCCAACTGGCGCGAAGAACGTTGACGCCGCTCATAAGATGATCGATTTCCTACTACGTCCTGAGAATGCAGCTAAAATCGCACTAGAGATTGGTTACCCTACTCCAGTTAAAACGGCACACGATCTGCTACCGAAAGAATTTGCTAATGATCCAAGCATCTTCCCACCACAAGAAGTGATGGACAGCGGTACTTGGCAAGATGAAGTTGGCGAAGCGAGCGTAATGTACGATGAGTACTTCCAAAAGCTAAAAGTGAACAACTAATTCGTTAGTTTTAAAGATATGAAAAAGCGGCTCATGAGCCGCTTTTTTGTTCTTAATGACAAGACAAAAACTCTTCCTGTTGAAGTTATTACGCTCTTTCTTTTCCTTCTAGAGCCAGTATCTCGTCAACTAATTTTGGAACCTCAACGCTTGCTTTTCCGTAGCGTTTTTCCTCAAATTCACTTTCTACCGCACTAGGTTCTAGGTTAATTTCAATGGTATGTGCGCCGTGCATTTTTGCATCATGAACAAAACCTGCTGCGGGATACACAACGCCAGAAGTCCCAATAGAAATAAACAAATCTGCTTCTTCTAATGACGCGTAGATATCACCCATTCGCAGTGGCATTTCACCAAACCAAACAATATGTGGTCGCATTTGTGAAGGGATCTGACAACAGTGACAAAGTTCGCCTGTCTTAATGTCCTCATTGTGCTCTACTACTTGGTTAGATTCACTACAGCGCGCCTTGAGCAACTCACCATGCATGTGAATCACATTCTGACTGCCGCCTCTTTCGTGAAGGTTGTCTATATTTTGAGTGATGACTGTCACTTTACCTTCTAACTCAGCCTCTAGCCGACCTAATGCTTCATGCGCTGCATTAGGCTTTATCGCATTATCTTGAAGTTTCTTGCGGCGTTGGTTGTAAAAGTCTTGAACAAGGTCCGGATCGCGAGCAAACCCTTCAGGCGTTGCTACATCTTCGATACGGTGATTCTCCCATAGGCCATCTTGCGCACGAAATGTTTGAATACCAGATTCGGCCGAGATACCTGCACCAGTAAGTACTACAATATTTCTATAAGGGAAATTCATAACTCATCCTTGCTGTTTTTTCATTAGCTTAACACTGAAAGAATAGCAACAGTAGTAATATGGATTAGACCATAGTCGTAATGGTCACTATTAGAATTACAATTTAAGAGGAACAGCAATGAGACAAGTATCTCTAACGTTTACATTGCTTCTGACTTTGGCAGGCTGTCAACTTACCAATGTTGAAGGCGAAGTCGATGATGTAAAGGTAAGAGTCAGCACCAATGATGATGACCATCGAGGTAATGGTAATTTCTGTCCTCCGGGCCAAGCCAAGAAAGACAATTGCTAAAAGAGCGGCTTTATGCCGCTCCCATATTGGCCTCAATCCTCGTTGGTCGAAGATATTTTATGAATGGCTAGGTCAGCGCCATTGAATTCGTCTTCTTCTGAAAGCCTTAGTCCCATACTGGTATTAATCGCGCCGTAGACTGCAAGCGCCCCAAGCACTGCGATGGAAAGGCCCAAAAGCGTTCCTAGAAGCTGAACGATAATGCTCACGCCACCTAGCCCACCCAATGCGCTTTGGCCAAAGATCCCCGCGGCAATACCACCCCAAGCGCCACATACACCGTGTAAAGGCCAGACACCTAGCACATCATCAATCTTGGTTTTGTTTTGTAGGTGGGTAAAAAGATAAACAAATAGCACGCCAGCAATCGCACCTGTCACTAAAGCACCGATAGGATGCATTAAGTCTGAGCCCGCACATACAGCAACCAAGCCAGCTAGTGGGCCGTTATGAATAAAGCCAGGGTCATCCTTACCAGCCAACAGTGACGCGACAATGCCCCCGATCATTGCCATCAATGAGTTCATAGCCACCAAGCCACTTATGCCTGACACGGTTTGAGCTGACATGACGTTGAAGCCAAACCACCCCACACATAAGATCCAAGCTCCCAAAGCCAAAAACGGAATATTCGAAGGTGCAAAGTTGGTATGCTTTCCTGCTCGAACTCTGCCTTTTCTCATGCCCAAAAACACGACGGCAACAAGCGCTATCCAGCCGCCAACACCATGCACAACGACTGAACCTGCAAAATCGTGGAAGCCATAACCAAAGGTATTTTCAAACCAAGATTGAACGCCAAAGTTTCCGTTCCAGATCATTCCTTCAAATAGTGGGTATACAATACCGACAGTGAAAAATGTTGCGATTAAAATCGGATAAAAACGAGCTCGTTCTGCGATACCACCTGAAACAATAGCGGGAATCGCTGCAGCGAAAGTCAGCAAGAAAAAGAACTTCACCAACTCGTAACCATTGCCTTGAGATAACGTCTCTGCATCGGCAAAGAAGGTGCCGCCATAAGCGACCCAGTATCCAATGAAAAAATACGCAATGGCGGAAATACCGAAATCGGCCAAGATTTTAACTAAAGCATTAACTTGGTTCTTTTGGCGCACGGTTCCTACTTCAAGAAAAGCAAAACCAGCATGCATCAAAAAAACCATGATTGCGCCAAGTAGTAAGAAAAGTGTGTCGGAACTTTGCGTGAGAGTTTGTACAGCGCCGTGTACCTGATTGGCAGTTACACTCATTATGATTGTCTCCGTTGATCTGTAGCGCACTTATCCTGTGCATCAAAGTTAGGCTCATCACCAATTTGGTGAACTTAATTTATAGAGCGTCTAACAGAGCAATTCTCATTCCACAATTTACATTTCTAACACTTACACTTTAATTTATTGTTTTGTATGAACTTTAATAAAACTACGCATTCTTGAAATGGTGCTTAACACGCTAATAAGTGCACCAATATGGTTTTAGTGCACCAACATAATGCGCACCATATAGCTCAACAAAACGTAAAAGCCACCTCATGAGAGGTGGCTTATATACTGAATTGCTAACTAAAGGGGTTTATCGAGTGATCTTCCCTGCTTTTACATCTTCTAACCAACGTCCTTCGACAAGATAGGGAGGAAGCCAACCAGTTTCAACAGATAGACGGTTGCCTTTGTCGTACCACATGCAAGCCATGCCAAGCAGAGGGAAGTTGATAAAAGTTCTGATGCCTATCCTATCTGGTCCTAATTCTCTAAGATGATATTTCTCTTGGAACTGTAGGTTTTTAACGAGCGCTTCCTCAAAATCATAACCAATATTAGTAGTGAGCGCTGCGAAGGTTTCTAGGATCCCCATCGCAATTTCCAACGCCCAGTTATCTCCTTGAGCTACCGCCGCGTCCATTGCTGAAACCAGCTTATCAGGATAATCTGATGTGCGATTGTGGAACGACTGAATGACGTCTACTAGCATATAAGACAGCTCACCCGCTTTGGTAGAGCTCTGTCTCATCAAAGAAATAGGAAAGTTTGCCAATACGTCCATGCTAGCTTTGTCACGAACGATGACAGAGGTAAAATACGCATCTAGCCACATTGAGGGGCAAATGAAACCTGTTTTTAAAATACCTTCGCCTTTCCAAGTTATTTCAGGATGATCAGGTACCTTAACCGTCAAAGAGCTTTCAGGTTTTTGAGCCAGTCGATGATAGCTAGCTTGCATTATCGAGGCTTCAAATAGACGCAGCGTTCCTATTCGGTCATTTAGTTCAGACACTGGAAATAAAGTATATAACCTAACTTGCTCCCAAAC
>NZ_WXWS01000575.1:0-5845 GCF_009904715.1 Vibrio sp. V42_P2S4T144
TAGAGGCTAAATACAATGAGTAAAGAAATTTTAGCGGTAGCAGAAGCGGTATCGAACGAAAAAGCGGTACCTCGTGAGCGTATCTTTGAGGCTCTTGAGATTGCTCTAGCAACTTCTACAAAGAAGAAATACGAAATCGAAATCGACGTACGTGTTGCCATTGACCGTAAAACCGGTGAGTTTGTAACTTACCGCCGTTGGTTAGTTGTTGATGACGTTGAGAACCCTACAAAAGAGATCTCACTAGAAGCAGCGCAATACGAAGATGATTCAATCGAGCTTGGCGACTACGTAGAAGACGAAATCGAATCAGTAACGTTTGACCGTATTACGACTCAAACTGCTAAGCAAGTTATCGTACAAAAAGTTCGTGAAGCTGAGCGCGCACAAATCGTTGAACAGTTCATCGACAATGAAGGTGATCTAATCACTGGTGTCGTGAAAAAAGTAAACCGTGACACAATCGTGCTTGATCTTGGTAATAACGCTGAAGCGGTAATCCTGCGTGATGACCAACTTCCTCGTGAAAACTTCCGTCCAGGCGACCGCGTACGTGGCCTTCTTTACAAAGTCGCGCCTGAAGCACGTGGTTTCCAATTGTTCATCACTCGTTCTAAGCCAGAAATGTTGGCAGAACTGTTCCGTGTTGAAGTGCCTGAAATCGCAGAAGATATTATCGAGCTGAAAGGCGCAGCACGTGATCCTGGTTCTCGTGCTAAGATCGCTGTCAAAACAAATGACAAACGTATCGACCCTGTAGGTGCGTGTGTTGGTATGCGTGGTGCACGTGTACAAGCTGTTTCTGGCGAACTTGGTGGTGAGCGTATCGATATCGTTCTTTGGGATGATAACCCAGCTCAATTCGTTATCAACGCAATGGCGCCAGCTGATGTTGCTTCTATCATCGTTGATGAGGATGCACACTCAATGGACATCGCAGTTGAAGCTGACAACCTAGCGCAAGCTATTGGTCGTAACGGTCAAAACGTGCGTCTAGCATCTCAACTAACCGGTTGGGAACTGAATGTTATGACAGTTGCTGATCTTCAGAAGAAACACGCTGAAGAATCACAAGCATCTATTGAAAACTTCATGAAGTACCTAGATATTGAAGAAGACTTCGCTCAACTTCTTGTTGAAGAAGGTTTCTCAACGCTAGAAGAAATCGCATACGTGCCAGTTAACGAGCTACTAGAAATCGATGGTTTGAATGAAGAACTAATCGAAGAGCTTCGTGGACGTGCAAAAGATGCACTAACGACGATCGCACTAGCACAAGAAGAGTCTTTTGAAGGTCTAGAACCAGCTGAGGACCTACTTGCACTTGAAGGTCTTGAGCGTGAGATGGCATTTAAATTGGCAGCGAAAGGTGTAGCGACACTGGAAGATCTTGCTGACCAAGGTATTGACGATTTAGAAGGTATCGAAGGCCTGACCGAAGAACGTGCAGGTGAGCTAATTATGGCCGCACGTAACATCTGTTGGTTCGGCGAAGAAGCATAATTTTCGGCAAGGAGGAAGCGGCATGACACAATTAACAGTTAAAGCACTGAGTGATGAGATTGGTACGCCAGTCGACCGCTTGATTGAACAACTTGCTGACGCTGGCATTAAAAAGGCGAGCTCTGACAATGTTACTGATGAAGAGAAGCAGAAGCTTCTCTCTCATTTAAAGAAAGAACACGGTGATAAATCAGGTGATTCAGAGCCGACTCGCCTTACGCTTCAGCGTAAAACTCGTAGTACACTTAGTGTGAACGCGGGTGGTGGTAAGAGTAAGAATGTTCAGGTTGAGGTGCGCAAAAAACGTACATACGTGAAGCGCAGCACAATTGAAGATGAAGCGAAACGTGAAGCTGAAGAAGCAGCACAACGTGAAGCAGAAGAAGCAGCAAAACGTGCAGCAGAAGAAGCTGCAAAACGTGAAGCTGAAGAAGCTGCGAAACGTGAAGCTGAAGAAGCTGCAAAACGTGAAGCGGAAGAAAAAGCGAAACGTGAAGCTGAAGAAAAAGCGAAGCGAGACGTAGATACGAATGCACAACGTAATGCTGAAGAAAAAGCAAAGCGTGATGCTGAAGAGAAAATTAAGCAAGAAGCAGCGCGAAAAGAGGCCGACGAGCTTAAACGTCGTCAGGAAGAAGAAGCTAAGCGTAAGGCTGAAGAGGAAAGTCAGCGCAAGCTTGAAGAAGCTCGCGAATTGGCTGAAAAGAATAAAGAGCGTTGGTCTGCTGCAGAAGAGAAAAAGGGTGATATGGAAGATACAGATTACCATGTAACGACTTCACAATACGCACGTGAAGCCGAAGATGAAGCAGATCGCAAAGTAGAAGGCGGTCGTCGTAAGAAGAAAAAAGCAGCTTCGGGTAAAGACGACCAAGCTCGCGGTAGCCGTAACAACCAACGTGGCGGTAGAGGTCGTAAGGGCAAACTTGCTAAGCCGACTTCAATGCAGCACGGGTTTGATAAGTCAGCAACGGTTGCTAAGCAAGACGTTGTAATTGGCGAAACGATCGTTCTATCAGAACTTGCTAACAAGATGTCGGTTAAAGCGACAGAAGTTATCAAAGTAATGATGAAGATGGGCGCTATGGCGACTATCAACCAAGTGATCGACCAAGAAACAGCACAACTTGTTGCTGAAGAAATGGGCCATAAAGTAGTTCTTCGTAAAGAGAACGAACTGGAAGAAGCGGTACTATCTGACCGTGACACTAACGCGGAAGCAGTTCCGCGTGCTCCAGTTGTTACTATCATGGGTCACGTTGACCACGGTAAAACGTCAACACTTGACTACATCCGTCGCACACACGTTGCTTCTGGCGAAGCGGGTGGTATTACTCAGCACATTGGTGCGTACCACGTTGAAACAGACAACGGCATGATCACGTTCCTTGATACTCCTGGACACGCAGCGTTTACTGCAATGCGTGCTCGTGGTGCTCAAGCAACAGATATCGTTGTTCTTGTAGTTGCAGCAGACGATGGCGTAATGCCACAAACAGTAGAAGCGATTCAGCACGCGAAAGCGGCAGGCGTTCCTCTAATTGTTGCTGTGAACAAGATCGATAAAGAAGACGCGAACCCAGATAACGTTAAGAACGAGCTTGCTCAATACGACGTTATTCCTGAAGAGTGGGGCGGTGAGAACATGTTCGTTCATATCTCTGCTAAACAGGGTACAAACATCGATGGTCTTCTAGAAGCAATCCTTCTTCAGTCTGAAGTTCTTGAACTTACAGCTGTAGCTGAGGGCATGGCATCTGGTGTTGTTGTTGAATCTCGCCTAGATAAAGGTCGTGGTCCAGTTGCAACAGTACTTGTTCAATCAGGTACACTAAACAAAGGCGACATCGTTCTTTGTGGTCAAGAATACGGCCGTGTTCGTGCAATGCGTGATGAGCTAGGTAAAGAAATTACTTCGGCTGGCCCATCTATCCCTGTAGAGATCCTAGGTCTTTCAGGTGTACCATCTTCAGGTGATGAAGCAACAGTAGTTCGTGACGAGCGTAAAGCGCGTGAAGTAGCTAACTACCGTGCTGGTAAGTTCCGTGAAGTGAAACTTGCTCGTCAGCAGAAATCTAAACTAGAGAACATGTTCTCTAACATGACTGCTGGTGAAGTTGCTGAACTTAACGTTGTACTTAAAGCAGACGTTCAAGGTTCTGTAGAAGCAATCGCTGACTCATTAGTTAAGCTATCTACTGACGAAGTTAAAGTGAACATCGTTGGTTCTGGTGTAGGTGGTATTACGGAAACTGACGTAGTACTAGCGGAAGCTTCAAACGCCATCATCCTTGGCTTTAACGTTCGTGCAGATGCTTCTGCTCGCCGTGCTGTTGAAGCCGCAGCTGTTGACTTACGTTACTACTCAATCATTTACCAATTGATTGATGAAGTGAAACAAGCAATGGGCGGTATGCTTGCTCCAGAATTCAAGCAAGAGATCATTGGTCTTGCTGAAGTTCGTGACGTGTTTAAGTCACCGAAACTGGGCGCTATCGCTGGTTGTATGGTTACAGAAGGTGTGATCAAGCGTAACAACCCAATCCGTGTACTACGTGATAACGTTGTTATTTACGAAGGTGAACTAGAGTCACTACGTCGTTTCAAAGATGACGTTCAAGAAGTTAAGAATGGCTACGAATGTGGTATCGGCGTTAAGAACTACAATGATGTTCGCGTTGGTGACCAAATCGAAGTCTTCGAAATCGTTGAAATTAAACGTACTCTAGACTAATTGACTAAAATTACTAATATTGTCTTTGAAAGATAAGTAGTAATTGGTTGTTGAATACACCATGGGGGGCTGGCTTTGACCAACCCCCCATTCTTTCTATATAAGAGTAAAGATATGTCAAAAGAATTTAGCCGCACGCAGCGCGTTGCACAGCAGCTGCAAAAAGAACTAGCGATGATCCTTCAACGTGAAGTTCGTGACTCTCGCCTTGGCATGGTGACGATCTCAGACGTAGAAGTCTCTCGTGACCTAGCTTACGCAAAAGTATTTGTGACCTTCCTGTGTGTGGGTGAGCAAACACCAGAATCATGTCTAGCAGCGCTACGTGAGCACGAAGTGCACATTCGCATGATGTTAGGTAAGCGTATTCGTCTACGTTTAACGCCAGAAATCCGCTTCTACTATGACAATACGCTTGTTGAAGGTATGCGTATGTCTAACCTAGTGTCTGAAGTCGTTAGTTCAGACAAACAAAAGCAAAAAGATTCTGGTCGTGAGGACGAAGAATAATGGCTCGTCGTCGTAAAGGTCGTCCAATTAATGGCGTTATACTGTTGGACAAACCAACAGGTATCTCTTCCAATGATGCACTGCAAAAAGTAAAGCGAATCTACTTTGCTGAGAAAGCAGGCCACACTGGAGCCTTGGACCCATTAGCGACAGGCATGCTGCCAATTTGCTTGGGTGAAGCGACAAAATTTTCTCAGTTTCTTCTTGATTCTGATAAACGCTACCGTGTGATCGCAAAGCTGGGTGAACGTACCAATACGTCTGACTCGGATGGTGAAGTTGTAGAGACGCGTCCAGTCGATGTTACGTTAGACAAGCTAGAGTCGTGCATCGATCAGTTCCGTGGTGAATCTGATCAAGTGCCTTCCATGTTCTCTGCGTTGAAGTATCAAGGTAAACCCTTGTATGAATACGCTCGTAAAGGCATCGAAGTTCCGCGTGAATCTCGTAAGATCACGGTATATGAGATTGTTCTTCACCGTTTTGAAGGCGATGAAGTAGAGATGGAAGTGCACTGCTCTAAAGGTACCTATATTCGTACTATCGTTGATGATCTGGGCGAAATGTTAGGTTGTGGTGCGCACGTAACTATGCTTCGTCGTACTGGTGTTGCTAAATACCCTTACGAGAATATGGTAACACTTGAGCAACTAAATGAGTTGCTAGAGCAAGCTCACCGCGAGGAACGAGCGCCTCGAGAACTACTGGACCCACTGCTTTTGCCAATGGATACAGCGGTAGAAGACTTACCAGAAGTCAACTTGGTGCCTGAACTGGCGGATATGGTCCAACATGGGCAGCCCGTTCAAGTATTTGGTGCTCCGACAGAGGGCTCACTTCGCCTTACTATGGGTGAAGAACGCTTGTTTATTGGCGTTGGCGAAATGAACGAAGATGGCAAAATCGCTCCTAAGCGATTGGTCGTGTTCCGAGATGACGTTGCATCCAAGTAAATGATTGAAAATACCGACCTGAGTGTCGGTATTTTTATATTGCACGAGATAGGAAATTTCCCTATAATCCGCGCTTCGCGTAGCGGCTGAATCAGAGATTGGCTGCTACAACTTTAAACCTACTCTTATTAGGAGAGAATTATGT
>NZ_WXWS01000030.1:0-5805 GCF_009904715.1 Vibrio sp. V42_P2S4T144
AACCAAAACTATGTGGGATTATATGCGAATATCTGCGTAGCAATGGTCCATCCAGTGAAAACTTCACCGTATCCTAACAATAAGACACTATTTCGGCGGATAAACCGTTAAAAACGCATACTTTAGCAACGCTTTTATTTGTGAAAACAATAAACAACGACCTTTTCGCTCGCCTATCTTTTAAAGTATAGCCATCAAAGTAGACTGGCGTTCATAAATAGTGCCATCAACATGTTTAATCGTATGTAAAAAGGCTCCACGCTGAACGTAGAGCCTTCAAGTCATTATCTGTTTATTCGATGAAATGCCAGTTATGCTTGGTTATTGAACACTTGGTAACAAGCTCTCTGGCATGAGCGTGTTGTGGATAGCCAGCTTAAGCAGAGTATTTGCCTGTTCAATGTCTGGAGCAAAGTAGCGATCTTTATCGTAGAACGATACTTTTTCACGCAACATTTGTTTCGCAATCTCAATACGCTCAGAGGACTTGTTTGGTGCTCTAAAGTCTAGGCCTTGTGCTGCTGAGAGGTATTCGACCGCTAGAATACCGCGAGTGTTTTCGCCCATTTCTTTCAACCTGCGAGCCGCGAATGTTGCCATTGACACGTGATCTTCTTGGTTTGCAGATGTTGGCAAGCTGTCTACTGACGCTGGGTGAGCGAGTGTTTTGTTTTCACTTGCTAACGCAGCAGAGGTAACCTGAGCAATCATGAAACCAGAGTTCACACCACCATTGTCGACTAAGAACGGTGGTAGTTTTGATAGCGCGCTATCGATAAGTAATGCCATACGACGTTCAGACAAGCTGCCGATCTCGGCAATCGCAAGTGCTAGGTTGTCGGCTGCCATTGCAACAGGCTCAGCGTGGAAGTTACCGCCAGAGATGATGTCACCATCTTCAGCAAACACCAATGGATTATCTGATACGGAGTTCGCTTCTACTTGTAATACTTCCGCCGCATTGCGGATTTGCTGTAAACACGCGCCCATCACTTGAGGCTGACAGCGCAAAGAATACGGGTCTTGTACTTTTTCACAGTTAGTGTGCGAATCACCTATTTCACTCGATGTGTCTAACAAATGACGGTATGCGAGTGCTGCGTCCATCTGGCTGCGATGACCACGTACACGGTGAATGCGCGGATCGAATGGACGTCGGCTGCCGAGAGCGGCTTCAACAGACATTGCACCACAAACGGTTGCTGACGCGAAAAGGTCTTCCGCGATAAACAGGCCTTCCAATGCGAACGCTGTGGATGCCTGAGTCCCATTTAGTAGCGCTAAGCCTTCTTTTGGCGCCAGAGTGATAGGCTCTAGACCTGCGATTTTTAATGCTTCTTGCCCGGAAATGATTTTACCGTTGTGGAGAGCTTGTCCTTCTCCCAGTAATACAGTGCTCATATGGGCTAGAGGAGCTAAGTCACCTGATGCGCCAACAGAGCCCTTTTTAGGTACGCAAGGGTAAACTTGTGCGTTGACTAGGTCGGTCAGCATATTAATGACTTTTAGGCGAATCCCAGAAAAGCCACGAGACAGACTATTGATTTTTAATACCATCATCAGGCGAACCGTTTCATCTGACATAAACTCACCGATACCTGCCGCATGAGAAAGAACGATACTGCGTTGAAGTGTTTCTAAATCTTCTGGTGCTATTCGTGTGTTAGCCAATAGCCCAAAACCAGTGTTAATTCCGTAAACCGTTCTATCTTCCGCGATGACTCGGTCTACGACTTGCGTGCTTTCTTCAATGGCCGGAATGGCTTCAGGATCCAAAGTAAGGTTGACTGGTGAACGGCTCACTTGGCGTAGTTCGTTTAAGCTAATATGACCCGGCTTTAGCGTTAAATTTAACATCTCTTTCATCCTTACTTGAGCTTCTTCAGTTCTTCGTTAAGCATTGGCAAATCTAGCCCTTGCTCTGCTGCACATTGTTTAGCGATATCGTATCCCGCATCAGCATGACGCATCACGCCTGTTGCTGGGTCGTTATGCAGCACGCGGGCAATACGTTGTGAGGCATTTTCACTGCCGTCACAGCAGATAACCATACCTGAGTGTTGCGAGAAGCCCATACCTACGCCACCGCCGTGGTGCAGTGAAACCCAAGTTGCGCCGCCCGCCGTGTTGAGTAGCGCGTTTAATAATGGCCAGTCTGATACGGCGTCAGAACCGTCCATCATACCTTCGGTTTCACGGTTCGGGCTTGCTACAGAGCCAGAGTCTAAGTGATCTCGACCAATGACAACGGGCGCTTTAAGTTCGCCATTTTTCACCATTTCGTTGAATGCTTGACCAAGACGCTCACGATCTTTAAGACCAACCCAGCAAATACGCGCAGGTAAACCTTGGAACTGAATGCGCTCGCGAGCCATATCTAGCCAGTTATGTAAGTGCGGATTATCTGGAATTAGCTCTTTTACTTTTTGGTCGGTTTTATAAATGTCCTCAGGATCGCCAGAGAGAGCAGCCCAACGGAAAGGACCGATACCTTCACAGAATAGAGGACGAATGTAGGCTGGAACGAAGCCAGGAAAATCGAATGCGTTTTCTACGCCTTCTTCCAAGGCCATCTGGCGGATGTTGTTACCGTAGTCGAGTGTTGCGGCGCCGCGATTTTGCAGCTCTAACATCGCTTGAACTTGCACAGCCATGGATTTTTTCGCTGCTTTTACGACCATTGCTTCATCTTGCAAACGCATTTCTGCTGCGTGAGACATGCTCCAGCCTTGTGGTAAATAGCCATTGAGCGGGTCGTGTGCAGACGTTTGGTCTGTTACGACATCAGGCGTGATATTACGTTCTACCAGCTCAGAGAAAACGTCTGCTGCATTACCTAGTAGACCAACCGATACTGGTGTGTCTGACTCTTTAATGATAGCTAGCGCTTCATCTAAAGAAGTCGCTTTCTTATCGACATAGCCTGTACGTAGGCGGTAATCGATACGTGATTCATCACACTCTACTGCAATCATGGAGAAGCCCGCCATTGTACCAGCGAGAGGTTGAGCACCACCCATGCCACCAAGACCACCCGTTAGAATCCAACGGCCATTTGCGTCACCGTCAAAGTGTTTTTTTGCAACAGATACGAACGTTTCGTATGTGCCTTGTACGATACCTTGCGAGCCAATGTATATCCAGCTGCCAGCGGTCATTTGGCCGTACATCATCAAGCCTTGTTTATCGAGCTCGTTGAAGTGTTCCCAGTTTGCCCAATGCGGAACAAGGTTTGAGTTTGCGATAAGCACGCGTGGGGCATTTTTATGAGTAGGGAAAACACCAACAGGCTTGCCTGATTGAACTAAAAGCGTTTGGTCATCTTCGAGTCTTTCAAGTACTTCAACAATCTTGTCGTAACATTCCCAGTTTCGCGCTGCTCGGCCAATGCCGCCATATACAACCAGTGAATGTGGATGTTCTGCAACATCAGGATCAAGGTTGTTCATCAGCATACGAAGAGGGGCTTCGGTTAGCCAAGATTTTGCGCGCAGTTTATCTCCGTGAGGTGCACGAATTGTTCTGCTTGTATCAAGTCGTGGATCTTGTCCCTGGCGCTGTGTCATTTCAGACTCCTTTAGTTTCTCGTGATGACCAAGTACTTGCTTGGTCGTAATAATCAGTGGCATCTGGGATGCATTATGGTTTGTGCTGTTTTTCCGCCATTGCGTTGGCGATATCCCAACACAAACGGGCAGCTAATCGTGCTGTTTGACTATCGACGTCATAATTTGGGTTGTATTCGGCGATATCAGCCAGCATTAACTTATTTTTGTAATGAAGAATTCGATCTAAAAAGGGGGCAATTGTGTCGTAACTCACTCCCCGAGCTGCTGGTGCGCTGACTCCAGGTGCGGTTGCGGCAGGAAATACATCCAGATCAATGGTCAAATAGAGGTGGTCACAGTCGTCAATAAAATGCTGAAGCTGAGTTAAGTGATAACTGTGGTTTAAGTAGCAGAGCTGATTGTCCTCTACATACCAAACATTTAACGCATCTGCTTTTTCAAATAGCGCTTTAGTGTTGCTACTGCGGCTTACACCAATACAAGCGTAATGAAAGTCCCAATCGTTACGTTGACAAAAATGATGAATTTGGTTGAAGGGTGTACCAGAGCTCGGTCTTATGTCGGCGAGGTTACTCTCGAATGCGCGCAAATCGAAATGCGCATCGAAATTGATAATGCCGATTTTAGGCTTCTTCTCTGGATGGTGCGCTTTAAAATATTCCGCTAAGCCGGAAAACGAGGCCCACGCAATCTCATGCCCACCACCCAGCACGATGACTGGCGTATGGGGCAGTGCGCTTGAAATGGTTGCTGCACATAGAGCTTGGCTCTCTTCAAGTAAGTCGTCTTCACACACCACAGTACCTAAGTCATATAGTGGGGCGTCTTGGTGCCATGCTAAATTAGCGAGTGCTCGTCGGATTAAGTCTGGCGCTTTTTTCGCGCCAATGCGTCCTTTGTTTCTCGCAACGCCAGCGTCGGTAGCAAAACCGAGTAATGAGACGCCATGCGCAACGGCACTCAACTCATCTGCTTTTTGGCGTTGAACAACGTGATAAATTCGCTGACCAAGCTTGCCGTCCTCGGCATCATGACGGCCTTGCCAATGAAATAGGGGAGAGTGTAGGTCGAATTGAGACATATTATTGGCCTCCGTGTGAAATGTATTCACCATTTACTATACGACCTACCAGACGTTTTGCTCCGACTTGATAGCTTAAATCCGCAGGGCTTTCGATATCCCAGATAGAGAAGTCCGCATCAAACCCTACTTTGATTTCGCCACGTGAGTTTTGATAACCCAGAGCTTTGGCTGCATGTTGCGTTACACCACGCAGTGCTTCTTGCGGTGTAAGGCGAAATAGCGTGCACGCCATATTCAGCATGAGTGTGAGATCAGAAAATGGTGATGTACCTGGGTTGACGTCCGTAGCAATTGCCATCGGCACGTTATGCTCTCTCAATAACTCAATCGGTGGTAACTGAGTCTCTCTTAGAAAATAAAAAGCGCCAGGCAATAGAGTGGCGACGGTGTTTGATCGAGCAAGTGCTTTAACACCTTGCTCATCTAAAAACTCGATGTGATCCGCTGACAGACCGTTGTATTGCGCAGTGAGGGCTGTACCACCGAGATTAGAAAGTTGCTCAGTATGCCCTTTAACCTTTAAGCCGTGGCGTTTTGCAGCTACAAACACTTTTTCTGTTTGTTCAAGATTGAAACCAATCGATTCACAAAAAACATCGACACTCGTAGCTAATTCTTCCTTTGCGACAACAGGGATTATCTCCTGACAAATGTGCTCAATATAATCATCTGCACGACCTTGAAACTCTGGCGGAATAGCGTGAGCGGCGAGAAGTGTAGTGGTGATTTTAACTTTGCGCTCTTGCTCTAGCATTTTGGCGGCACGGAGCATTTTTATTTCATCATTCAGTGTCAATCCATAGCCAGATTTCACCTCGACAGAAGTGACGCCACTCGCGAGTAACCCATCTAAACGTGGTAACGCTAACTCAACTAGTTGTGCTTCGGTTGCAGAGCGTGTCGCATGTACCGTTGAGAGAATCCCGCCGCCTTGTTTGGAAATTTCTTGATATGGCACGCCGTTTAAGCGCATTTCAAATTCGTTGGCACGATTGCCCGCGTAAATAAGATGAGTGTGGCAGTCGATCAAACCTGGCAGAACTAACTGGCCTTGAAGATCGATACTCTGAGGGTAATGTTGGGCAGACAACAGAGACTCGGTTTGCGGTGCGTCTTCACCAATGGCACAGGTACTGATCGCAACGATTTTTC
>NZ_WXWS01000035.1:0-5790 GCF_009904715.1 Vibrio sp. V42_P2S4T144
ACGCTAAACCGTGATGTTAATTCAATATAAGAAGTATGCTCATTGTGTCACGCACAGGGCAAACCATTCGAAAGAGTGGGACGCAAAGCCTCCGGCCTGAACCATATTACGATATGGAAGGTAGCGGGGTTACCGATGGCAAGTGTGTAAGCAATGACTTTACTCTGTAATGACATTGTTTTTACGCATGTTTGCTACTCTCTCGGACCTGACTTTTGGTGGCGTAATATTAATTACACCGAGATAACAAAACATGGATAAACCGATACTCAAAGACTCTATGAAGCTATTTGAGGCACTTGGTAATATCAAGTCGCGCTCAATGTTTGGTGGCTTCGGACTATTCGCTGATGAAACAATGTTTGCACTAGTGGTAAACAATCAGCTTCATATCAGAGCAGACCAAAAAACTTCATCTGACTTCGAGAAACAAGGGCTAAAGCCTTACGTTTATAAAAAACGTGGCTTTCCAGTCGTTACAAAGTACTACGCTATTTCCAGCGATTTATGGGAATCAAGCGAACGCTTAATCGAAGTAGCGAATCAATCATTGAAAAAGGCAAAGCTTGAGAAAGAACAACAAGCAAGTACAAAGCCTAACCGTTTGAAAGATTTGCCTAACTTACGACTGGCTACCGAGCGCATGCTAAAAAAAGCCGGCATCGAATCCGTAGAGAAGCTTGAAGAGGAAGGTGCGCTTAACGCCTATAAAGCGATAAGAGATACGCACTCTGCAACCGTCAACATTGAGTTGCTATGGGCACTAGAAGGTGCTATCAACGGCACTCATTGGAGTGTGGTACCCCAAGCTCGCCGAGATGAGTTGATGAACGGCCTCCAATAAAAGTCGGCCTAAAAACTATCTTGTAAAACCGCAGTCTGATCTGCGGTTTTTTTGTGAAATTTTTTCGGTTTTCCTACTGTCTTATTACATATATCCCAAATTGGAATCAAAATTATGAATAAGAAACTGATATTAGGTCTCATCCTACTAGCGGCTATCGTCTTTTTAGGTATTAACTTTGGCCAGTATTTAACCTTAGAGAATGCAAAAGCCCAACAAGAAGCACTAACTACATACATCGATCAGAATTTTGTATTCTCGGCTGCGATTTACTTTTTTACCTACATTGCAATTACCGCTTTTTCTATCCCAGGAGCGGCAGTAGTCACCTTACTTGGTGCAGCCTTATTTGGTTTTTGGACAAGCTTGCTACTGGTTTCTTTCGCTAGCACTATGGGGGCAACACTGGCCTTCTTGAGCAGCCGATACTTATTGCGTGACTGGGTACAAAACAAATTCGGAAATAAACTCAACGCAATTAATCAAGGTGTCGAAAAAGACGGAGCTTTTTATCTATTTTCCTTGCGTCTAATCCCTGTATTCCCTTTCTTTCTAATCAACTTACTGATGGGCTTAACACCGATGTCTGTAGGTCGATTTTATCTCACTAGCCAAATAGGTATGCTGCCAGGCACAGCCGTATATCTGAATGCAGGTACTCAATTAGCAACAATTGAAAGCCTATCGGGCATTGTTTCACCCGCAGTATTAGCGTCTTTTGCGCTATTGGGACTATTTCCAATCATCACTAAATGGGTTATGAATAAAGTAAGGCCGACACCAAGTCAGCAAAACTCGTAATTGGTGAAGTGGGTATTTTGATGAAAATATTTATCGCTAAAAACCCAGCAGAAGCACACATTGTATGTGAGCTGCTTAAAGTGGAACAAATTTACTGTGAAGTTCGCGGAGAAGGTATTTTCGGCTTAAAAGGAGAACTGCCGTTTGGTGATGATACCGATCCTTATGTGTGGCTTTTTGACACGGCACAAAAGATGAAAGCTGAAGAAATAGTAAAAGCATATCGAAAACAATCCGATAGGCATGAGTATCAAGATTGGCAATGCCCAAAATGTCATGAAATAAACGAAGGGCAATTTGGTGCATGTTGGCAATGTGGATATCAACTAGGAGAGCTATAGCGGCCCTCCTATTCAGTGGATGCACTCAGTTTTAAGCACATACAGCTTGCTGTTTAATAAACTCGATGGAGTGTTGATTGAAGTCTTCTGGACGCTCTACATTGCATACATGACCACAATTCGGGATTTCTCGTAGAATGCTGAGCTTATGTGCTGCAACCATTTCTTTGACAGGTTTAATAAACATGTAATCCCTGTCGCCCATTAAGTAAAGAGTCGGAATGGGTAACTCTCGATCTTTAAAATATTTCATTAACGGATTTACATCAGCGGCAAGAATAAACCAACGTTTAAATTCTTTTTGGCAAAGCTTCTTGGCTTCGCGAATAAAAAGGTGGCGAGATTCTCGTTGGCTTCTTTGAGGCATAACAATATAAGCGAACAGTTTGTAGAGCCACATGTACGGTAGGATATGCTTACAAAAATTACCTAATTTCACCAATATCTGAGAACGAGTGTTAAGCCTTGTGACAGCACCGCCGAGCACCATCGAACGTACGCGCTCTGATGACAATTCAGCAAGGTTTCGAACAATAATAGTACCAAGCGACATACCGACAAAATGAGCGGATTGGATCTTTAAATGGTCCAATACTTTCAAAATATCTTGGGTAACTTCCGTAAAGGTATAACGGCTAGCAATGAGCTCTTTAAGTAACTGATTTGACTTTCCATGACCTCTTAAATCGATCAGCAATAAGTTAAAGTGTTGCTTGTAAGCTTTAATTTGCTTGAACCAGATAGAAGAGCTACCACCAGCACCGTGCACAAATACAACCCACTCATTACTAGTAGGGTGCAAATAGGTTTTATGAAAAAGTAGCGGCTGGGTCATATTGAGTATCAAAAAGATCGTGCTATTGAGTAAAAAGCCATCCTACCACACTCCCCTTACTCAAGATAATAAAGGCACCTCATTCGGTGCCTTTCGTTACAATTTTAAGTCAAACTAACGCTGAGTGGTAAAGCTGCAAATAAGATTCTGCGGCCTTTTGCCAACAAAAGTCTTGTTGCATCGCGTGCAACTGTACTTTATTCACTTCAGGCTCGTTTTGAGCGTAGAGCAACAGTGCCCTTAGCATCGTTAACAACAATGCCTGCGGTGTCGGTTCGAAAAAAACAAACCCCGTTGCTTCAGATGGGTTTACATCATAATCGCTAACGCTGTCCTTTAAGCCACCAACACCGCGTACTATCGGTAATGTCCCATAAGCCATACTATAGATTTGGTTTAAGCCACATGGTTCAAACTCAGAAGGCATCAAGAAGAAATCAGAACCAGCTTCAACGATATGCGCAAGTTCATTGTCATACGCTTCTACAAAGGCAAATTTGCTAGAAAACTGCGCGGCAACCTCTCGTAACTGAGCGGCAAGAACAGGGTCTCCGGTCCCAACGACAACTAGCTGAACATCGTGCTTCAAAAAGTCGGCCAAAGCAGGCAACAAGTAATGAACGCCTTTCTGCTGGGTCAACCGACAAACCATACCGAACATAGCTACATTTTTTTCGGGCAAATTTAGTCGTTGTTGTAATGCTTTTTTACAAGCTTTCTTCCCTTGCGACATACTTTGCTGGTCGGCGCAGTAATTAACCGGCAAGTAGGTATCAGTTTCCGGATTCCAAGCGCTGTAATCACAACCATTCAAGATGCCGACTAAGTCCTGCGCACGTTGCTGAAACTCCCAAGCCATGCCGTGACTGCCAAGCTCTGTTTTTAGTTCCTCTGCGTACGTAGGGCTAACCGCGTTTATCTTATCTGCATTCATTACACCAGCTTTAAGCATCGTAATATGCGTTGCACTCACCGCAGCATCGGGAACGTTTCTACAATGAAACTCTGGCAAACACTGCACATCTTCATAACTAAATACGCCTTTAAAGACCGCATTGTGAATTGAAATGACGCTTTTAGTATGAGCAAAAAACGGATCATTGCCATACCTGTGCTTGAGCAAAAATGGAACAAGACCTGTGTGCCAATCGTTCGCGTGTATGATATTAGGTTGAAAGGCGAGCTTGGGTAACATATCGAGACATGCTGCACTAAAAAACGCAAAGCGCTCGCCGTTATCAGTATACGCTTGGTTGTTCTCCGCATACATTGATGGTCGATTGAAATACGGCGGACAATCAATCAGGTAAACAGGATTTTGACCTAACATGAGCCGCAAAACTCGATACTCCGTATGCGGCCATGATGTTAATTCTGTTTCTAATACAACTTCTGCGTCTGCGAGTTTATCAATACTGCTGTACGCAGGGATGGTAATTCTTACGTCTTGCTGTAGGTTTTGAAGGGCTTCCGGTAGTGCCTTGGCAACATCTGCCAAGCCACCACTTTTAATGAGGCCTTCAACCTCAGAAGCTACAAACAGAATAGATAAGTTGTTAGTAGCCAACTCGAGCTCCTTTCGGAATAACAACAATGCCCTCCTCAGACACGTGGAAGTGTTTTTTATCTTCTTGAAGATTCACACCAATCTGAGTACCAGGAGCAATATCGGCATCCTTGTCGACAATCACACGACGTAAAACACATCCTTCGCCAATTTTTACGTCACCAAGAAGTATACATTCGCTGATATCGCAAGCAGAAGCAATATTACTGCGAAAACCAAGCACCGACTTTTCGATTCTTGAGCCTCTAACATAGCTGCCATTACACACTAAACTATCGATTATCTGCACACGACCATTATCAGAGTCGGTAAATGTCGCAGGTGGCAATGGTGGGTAGTAGGTATGCAATGGCCATTTACGGTTGTACAGCGAAAATGGTGCATCTTTTTCTAGCAGATCCATATGCGCTTGCCAGTACGCATCAATAGTTCCGACATCACGCCAGTACACCTCTTCTTTTTCGCCACTGATTTTGTTGGTACTGAAGTCATACACGAACACATCACCTCTAGGGAACATCTTTGGAATGATGTCCTTTCCAAAATCATGTGATGAAGCTTCATTATCCGCATCTTCGACCAACTCTGAGAACAGTACCTGAGCTTCAAAAACATAGTTACCCATTGAAACTAAAGCGTAATCAGGGTCACCAGGAATCGACTTCGGATTTGCTGGTTTTTCTTCAAAGCCAATCATACGGCCTTCGCTATCCACTTCGATAACCCCAAATTGCGACGCCTCTTTTAGTGGCATGCGCAATGCAGATACCGTCAGAGAAGCCTGCTTTTCTGAGTGGAAGTTCAGCATTTGTTTGATATCCATCTTATAGATATGGTCAGAGCCAAAAATACAAACTTGCTCTGGTTCCTCTAACTCCATAAAACGCAGGTTTTGATAGATCGCGTCCGCCGTCCCTTCGTACCAACGTTTACCAGTACGCATTTGAGCGGGAATAGGATCGATAAAGCGGTCTGTAATGCCGTTGATGTTCCACCCCTTTTTTAAGTGATGGAATAAAGATTGAGATTTAAATTGGGTTAGGACGTAAATGCGCATCAGATCCGCATTAACAAAATTGTTTAGAGCAAAATCGATCAATCGATAACTACCACCAAACGGTACCGAAGGTTTACTGCGAGATTCCGTTAAAGGTCTCAAACGAGAGCCTTCACCGCCAGCAAGAATCATTCCCAAAACACCAGCCATTTGTTGTTCTCCATATCGTTATAGCTTGGATTTGGTACTCGCTTGAATGAGTCATACTCGGGGAGTCAAGCGAATACATTTAGCAACCGTCTCTGAGTTTCTGTGAACTCTTACAACACGGATAAAAAAGCTACGGCACTTCCAGTATGCAACGTCCACTCTTTCCTTATTTTTTGACGCAAACAATGCACACAG
>NZ_WXWS01000343.1:0-5770 GCF_009904715.1 Vibrio sp. V42_P2S4T144
TGAAAGGTTATCCGTATATCACTGGCAAAAAATACAGCAGCTCGTTGGATAATCGAAAAGGTAAAGAGAAACTGCATCGTTATAAAGTAGTTTTAAATTCGCGTAACACCGATACGATAACGCTGGCTGTATTTCGAAAAGTCGGAAAAAATGGCGGATGGGATCCTGTTATCGAAGAGTTTAACGTTTTGAAAAAAGGTGGTTTTAACTATATTCCAGATAACTTCCGTCTGTCGGTAACGGCATCCACAGGTATGCTTACCAATACGCATGATATTGATAACTTCCGAGTCTGTGCGGACAAGTACTCGCGATTAACAGATGGTATTCATCATTTCGAGTTTGACTACTCAGGCTCAGGCAGTACGTGTCAGGCTTCTGATGTGACACTTAGAGCTTGTATGAATGAAAGTTGTTCTGAGCAATATCCTAGAGATGCATACGATGATGGCAGCTTAACGCCTCTCTCTGTCACTTTACTTCCATCTACTGGCAATAATGTTGCCAACTGGGTTGGTGGTACAAATGTACAGTTTGAGAATGAAACTCAGCTTGAGCTGCAAGGTTCAAGAGCTGGCGATATTACTTTGGGTATCGATCAAAGTTCCGTACCACAGTTTGGCTTTGAAGGGGCACGATGTCGAATTAATGGCGGGCCACTATCTGCTAACAACTGTAATGTAACCTTCGCTTCAAATGTGCTTGCGGTGAATGTTAATGATGTAGTTGCTAGTCGCGAAACTACGGGGGAGGACTACCTATCGTTTTGTTCAACTCGAACTGAAGACGGCGGTGAATCTCGCGGTGTTAATATGTCGATTGATTATGAAGTGGCACCGATCGATAGCTCTCAACCTGTCGTGATTTCTTACAAGAAAAAAGTGAAAGATCAGGCTGTGGAATGGAGTTCAAATGTCGAGCTAACCAGAGCTAATAAATACCTGCCTAATGTTTATTTTGATGATGAAGGCAAGGCATTCTTTAAGTTGAGATACTCTGAAGCTGGAAAGGTCAAACTTAAAGCCAGTGTTGAAGGTGTTGATGACTCGGATGGATTCGGCAGCTTCGTTAGTTTTCCTTCAAAACTGAAAGTTACTGCAAAGAGTGGTGATAAGAGCGGAGAGTGCACCAACAGTAAAAATGGCTGCTCTTCGGGGTTTGTTGCTGCTGGTGAAGTTTTTGAGTTAACCATCTCGGCATTGCAAGATGATGATACGGTTGCTGAGAACTATCAAGAGAAGACTATTACGGTTAGTAATAAAGTGAAGTACCCGTCTAATGGTTCATTAGCCAAACTTCTAAATGAGAAGCTACCAGAATCAAGTAAATGGTCTCGTGGCAGTGTGACGTTTGATCAATCGGTTTCAGAAGTCGGTGTTTTCGAGCTTATTGCTGAGGCACCAGTTGCTAAAGATGAAAATGGCGATGATATTGGCACATCTCTATATCTTGGTAGTAATGCATTTAAAATAGCCGATGGTAAGTCAACCATTGGGCGCTTCTATCCGGATTACTTTAAAGTCACCGGGACAGAGTGGACCTACCCTGATAATCAGAATCAATCTGTATATATGGGACAGAATTTTGAATCGGTTAAGTTTGAAGTCACAGCATATAACGCTAACGGTTACACAACTCAAAATTATGGTGGTTTTGCCAATTCTTTAAAAGCAGATTTGTATTTGGCTGGTGGTTACTCAGATAGACTTAGCATTTTGGATTCCGATTTGACTAGTGATAACTGGTCGGGAGCTGTGTGGAGCAAAACTTGGGATAACTCAGTTTATTGGCGTAAAGATTTATCTTTGCCGAGTCCCGATGGTCCATTTAATTCAAAACTACCGGCAGACAAGGATAGTTCCATCGAAACGTCTATTTCGCTTTCACTTAATAATAATGGAACTAAAGTATCTGGCTATGTTGATCCTACGATGTTCTTAAAAGAAGGGCAAAATAGCACTGAAGATAGAATGGTTTCGCAACAGCTACTATCGCAACCTGATGTCAGGTTTGGTCGCATAGCTCTGGATGATGTGGGAGTGAATCAGGGTAAATCTGTTAATATCCCCCTTAGAGTGGAGTATTGGAGAGATACCCGATTCGTTTTAAACAGTAAGGATAACGGGACAACAGTGTCCCCAACTCTAAAAAGCCAGGAGCCAGTTTGGCCTGATGATGGCTCCGACTGCGACATTTTACTTGAAGGCGTCAGAACGACGGTTAACGATGGTGCCATGCGTGAACTTATTGCTAAGCAAGAGCGCGCAGACTGTGGACGTCAACAAGCTGAAGTTTGGCTTAATCTCGACCCTAGTGGTAACAACCTCCCTTGGCTCAAATACGACTGGGACAATGATGGCTCCGAAGAAAACCCATCCTCCGTCGTCACCTTCGGTATTCACCGTGGTAATGACCGTGTGATTTACCGTGGTGAGCCAGGGTTAACCGGACAGTAACAACTTAGGTTTTTGCCCTTAAGTTAGGAAACTGCAAGAAATTGAGGCTTTCTGCTCATGTTTGTGTACCAATACCTTGCTGTGACAGCGAGGCATTGGTACATTTAGAGCAATTTTTGTCTTCTATATTTTTGCAGGATGAGCGAAGAGTATGTTTAAGAAACTTCGTGGCATGTTTTCTAACGATCTATCTATCGATTTAGGTACAGCCAACACTCTAATTTACGTAAAAGGGCAAGGAATTGTCCTTGATGAACCTTCTGTAGTTGCTATTCGTCAAGATCGTGTAGGTTCTGCAAAAAGCGTTGCTGCAGTCGGTCACGCAGCAAAACAGATGCTTGGTCGTACACCTGGCAACATTTCCGCTATTCGCCCAATGAAAGACGGCGTAATTGCTGATTTCTACGTAACCGAAAAAATGCTTCAGCACTTTATCAAGCAAGTGCACGATAACAGCATCCTAAAGCCAAGCCCACGTGTTCTTGTTTGTGTTCCTTGTGGTTCTACCCAAGTTGAGCGTCGCGCAATTCGTGAATCAGCACTTGGTGCTGGTGCGCGTGAAGTTTACCTAATCGACGAGCCAATGGCGGCGGCAATTGGTGCTGGTTTACGTGTATCTGAGCCGACAGGTTCAATGGTGGTCGATATCGGTGGTGGTACAACTGAAGTTGCCGTTATCTCTCTAAACGGTGTGGTTTACTCATCGTCTGTACGTATCGGTGGTGACCGCTTTGATGAAGCTGTGATCAACTACGTACGTCGTAACTACGGCAGCTTGATTGGTGAAGCAACGGCTGAAAAGATCAAACACGAAATCGGTTCTGCTTACCCTGGTGATGAAGTTCAAGAGATTGAAGTTCGCGGTCGTAACCTTGCAGAGGGTGTACCACGCAGCTTTAGCTTGAACTCAAACGAGATCCTAGAAGCGCTTCAAGAGCCGCTATCTGGCATCGTATCAGCAGTCATGGTTGCACTAGAACAGTGTCCTCCAGAGCTTGCTTCAGACATTTCTGAAAACGGTATGGTACTAACCGGTGGTGGTGCACTACTGAAAGATCTCGATCGTCTACTAATGGAAGAAACTGGTATTCCTGTGGTTATCGCGGAAGATCCACTAACGTGTGTTGCGCGTGGTGGCGGTAAAGCACTAGAAATGATCGACATGCACGGTGGCGATCTGTTCTCTGAAGAATAAAGGTTTAGGTGAAGCTCATGTCGGGCTTCACCTTCATTTCTGCTCTCTCTGTAATTCAAACATGCTCCATACCTAAAAGTATTTAGTTAAGTATTTTTAGGTGCCAAGTAAGGCTCAATAATCATGGAAGCAATCAGGTCAAAAACAAGATGAAACCGATTTTCGGCAGAGGTCCGTCTCTGCAATTACGTCTGTTTTTTGCTGTCATCGTGTCGGCGAGCTTAATGCTGGCCGATAGTCGTCTAGATACGTTTTCCAACGTTCGATACCTACTAAACAGTATGGTTGCACCGATTCAGTACGCAGCGAATTTGCCTCGTAGTATGTTCGATGGCGTATTTGAACGTTTTAATTCTCATCAGGCATTAGTTGAAGGCAATCGCAGCTTAAAGCGAGAAGTGTTACGCCTGAAAAGCGAGCTTATCTTGCTCGACCAATATAAAGAAGAAAACCAACGCCTACGTAAGTTGTTGGGATCTTCATTTGTCCGTGATGAAAAGAAAGTCGTGACAGAAGTAATGGCGGTGGATACTTCACCTTATCGTCATCAAGTGGTGATCGATAAAGGCCGTATTGATGGTGTTTACGTTGGTCAGCCTGTTATCAACGAGAAAGGCATCGTTGGTCAGGTTACGTTTGTCGCAGCGCACAACGCACGTGTTCTGCTGCTAACGGACGCGAAAAATGCAATTCCTGTCCAGGTGATCCGCAATGATATCCGAGTGATCGCATCGGGCAATGGTGAAATGGATGAAATCCAACTGGAGCACATTCCAACCAGCACAGATATTCAGGTTGGTGATTTATTGGTGACATCCGGTTTAGGTGGTATTTACCCTGAGGGATACCCAGTCGCGACGGTTACCAATGTGGATCACGATACGCGTCAAGAGTTCGCTTCAATCAAGGCTGGGCCGGTTGTGGAGTTTGATCGCTTACGCTACCTACTGCTGATTTGGCCGAATGAAGACCGTCAACACAAAGTACTGCGGTCCAATGTAGATGAAGGGTTAGAGCAAGAACAAGAGGTAACCGATGGCCAATAATGTATTGAGCAGCCGAATGGTGATTGGCGTCAGTTTCTTCGTTGCGCTGGTACTGCAAACCATTCCATGGCCAGGTGTGTTAGATGTGTTACGTCCGTCATGGTTGTTCCTTGTTACGTGTTATTGGGTGTTGGCACTACCGCACCGAGTGAACGTCGGAACTGCGCTAGTGTTGGGCTTATTGTGGGATATCTTGATCGGCTCAACGCTTGGAATTCGTGGCATGATGATGTCGATCGTTATCTACCTTGTGGCGCTGAATTTCCTATTGATTCGCAACATGGCATTGTGGCAACAGTCGATTTTAATTGCCTTTTTTACTGCGTTGTTGGAAGTTTTGATATTCTGTGGGGAATATTTGAACCAGGACGTAGTATTTAATCCATTATCTCTGTGGACGGCGGCAATAAACTGTATACTTTGGCCATGGATGTTTTTATTAATGCGACGAGTTCGTCGTGCATGGCACGTAAGGTAAAGCGGTGAAGAAAAGCTTATCTCTCGTTCTCGCATCGGGTTCTCCGAGAAGAAAAGAGCTGCTTGCTCAACTGGGTTATGATTTTGAGATCGTATTGCCTGATATTGAGGAAGCCAAACAGGCTCATGAGCAAGCACGAGATTACGTGTTGCGTCTTTCTTTGGAAAAAGCTCAGGCAGGCTTAGCGTTGGCTAAGCCTGATTCCGTTGTATTGGGCTCTGATACGGTCGTAGTATGCGATGACCGTGTGCTAGAAAAACCAAAAAGTTTTGAAGATTCAAAGCGTATGCTTACTGACTTATCGGGTCGTCGTCATCAAGTGATGACTGCGGTGAGCGTTGTATCATCGGAACAACAACATTCAGTGGTCGTTACCACTGACGTGTGGTTCAAACCACTGACTCACGAAGAAATCGAACAATATTGGCAGTCAGGAGAGCCATGCGATAAAGCTGGAAGTTATGGTATTCAGGGACTCGGAGGGCGATTTGTCACCCGAATCGAAGGCAGTTATCACGCTGTAGTAGGCTTACCTTTGTTCGAAACCGATCAGCTAATTCAAGAATTTTTATAATTGTTTTGAGGTGTGCACATG
>NZ_WXWS01000371.1:0-5747 GCF_009904715.1 Vibrio sp. V42_P2S4T144
CATATAATGCGCACTTAGCTATAGCTACTTTAAGGTCGCCAAGCCACAACGCAAACATGCCACAAATCATTGAAATACTTGATAATCCTAGCCCGTTAAACTTTTTTGCAATCTTCGCCCAAGCTTGTTGAGCTTCGTACGTTTTGGCTTTATCAGCAGCTAAATACACCAAAACGGATTCTGTATCTGCTCCAATTTCTTTAGCAAGAAAAAGCGCTTCATTTTCAGTTAGATAGCGTTGTCCATTTCTAATTGCGCTAATCTTTTGGCGGCTTAACCCCAAATCATGAGCAATTTGCTTATCTTGAACATAGTTCTTTGCCTTTTTATAGGCATCTAGCAGTTGATTTGTGTACATAGTCGCACCTCCTGTCTTGATTATTGTATACCCGCAGTCCACAAAATGCGGTCTTTACAGTCCTGAATTTTGTGGCTTATAGTCCACTTAAATCAGGATTTAGACCACCTTGGCTTGAGGTGTTTGCCCTTGACGCTTACGTCTTGGCTTTGGTGGTCGCTCTCACACCCATAGAGACTTAGCAATGACCTTTGAACTTAATAGACCTCAAAAACGTCCGGTTTACTTCGAGCATCATTCAGACGGCTTTTGGTGTTCTATTGATGGTCAACCTGAGTACTTCAAAACCAAACAAGAAATGTACATGTTTGCGTGTGGTGAGTGTCGAGAATTGATTCAAATCACGGATGAAAATGAGCGTGAGCTTCGTGAATCTGGTGCTTTTGATGCGGATTACTGCGATGAATAGAACGATTATCGACTTTGTTAGTTTCTCTGGCTCCCCTGAGCTTCTTCAACGTTGCAAGGAAATGGCTAAACAGCGTTTCGCAATTGCTCAAACTAACGAATTTCAATCTCAAAATGTCGTGGCTGTTGCTCATCGTGAGAAAACCCAAATCGCCTACTTCATGGAAAATCTTGCTCATGCTCTTGGTTGTGATGAGCGTAACGAATTCGCTAACAGTGATTTGTACTTTGCTGCGGCTGACAAGGAATTGAAAGACGCAGACCTAGAAATTGCGACGGATAAAACGTTCAAGGAATGTTACGACAATCTCATTTCTAACATCGGTATCGACATGTTAGACGTGCTTTGTCATGGGGAAATTGAATCGTTTCTTGAGGTACTTCAAAACGAAATCAGCTATGAGGGTAATCACTGGGAAATCAAACGCAAAGGCGGTGGATTCTCTGGTTATTCTCATTCGGCTAAGTTGCTTTGTAACGGTACTCAGGCAGGTTTAGTGGCTTGGGGTGCGGCTAACTTTGGCTTTTATGTATCGTTCTCTGGCAAGGGTTGCGAGGCTGTTGATATGGCTAAGCTCCAACATGCGCTTAAACAGATTCCTAATACAAAATTGACTCGTGTGGATATTGCTCTTGATGACATGCAAGGCAATGTAACCATTGATGAGATTAAAGAGCGTTACTGTAACGGTGAATTCATTACACGCGGCACACCTCCATCTTGGGGTGAGTTTTGGGGTGGTCGTGGTATGAGTAAAGAAGACCGTAGAAAATGCGGTTTGGTTCCTGATGCTGGTCATACATTTTACGTGGGTGCACGTGAGAACGGCAAGATATTCCGCGCTTACCATAAAGGTGCGCAACTTAAGTGTCAGGATTTCCCAAACTGGAACCGTTTCGAGGTTCAAATTGGTAATCGCTTTCGTGTGATTCCTTTGGATGTTCTAACCAACAGTGACCAATATTTTTCTGGTGCATACCCTGCTCTAGCAACGCTAATTCCTAGTGTTCAACCTGTGGCGATTCCGACGGTAAAAGTCCAGTTTCAAACGACATTAGAAAACGCTATCAAACATGCGAAAACTCAGTACGGCAAGCTTATTAATCTTATGGCTCAGCTTTACTCTGATGAGAAAAACGCGCATGAAAAAATCATTAAGCGTCTTACTGACGGCTTAGATATTACTGATATCCCCGACCGCATTAACTTTCCAGTCGGTCGGGCTTTAAACGCAATCAATCTGGAGTAAATGAAATGAGTAACACTATCACTGCTGTTGTGGCTGGCTGTGAGCATTCTGTCGGTCTGTCCAAAAAGGACGATACACCATACAACTTTGCTCAGTTAAATATTCTTGTACCTAACCAAGGTTGGAAGTCTGCTAAGGGTCAATGTAAGGCTTATGGCTTAACTCAAAAACAAATGTCTATGGCGGCTAACCCTGCTCTACTTTCTGAGTTTGACAAGATTCAAAACCAGTTCCCTGTTAAGTGCGTTCTAACTCTTGAGCCTGACCCTGAGAACCCTCAGCGCAACTTAGTTACTGATTTCAAAATTGCGGAGTTAGAAGACGAATTATGACTCTCTCAGTCTGTGCGGAAATCCTCACTGATGGAACGATTAAAGCTTTCCCCTACGAGCCGTTAGCCAATTGTACGTTCGTAGTGGTGAGCAATGACGACTATCAGTTGATGGCGACTCGCGCAAACTTGGAGTTTGATATTGATGCAGCATTTTACGCTGAGATAACAGGTTATTTGCTGCTCTCTTTTGTGTCCGGCCACGTGCTCGGACGAATCGTTAAAGGGCTTGGTAAAGCCTAATCCTGTAAAACCTTTTGGAGATATTCCTATGAAAAAACTATCTGTTCTTTTGGCTACTGCGGTAGCGTCTGGCTCTACTTTCGCTGCTGACCATTCTGATGCAATTAACGCGGCTGTAACTGAAGGTCAATCAAACTACACGCTAGTTGTGGTTGGTCTGATTGGTCTAGCGGCTATCGGTTTTGGTCTTCGTATGATGATTGGCGCGATGCGTTCGTAATCACTATGCAAGAGACGTTAACCGCCATACTCACCCTACTTTTCGCTCTCTCGATGTTCGGTGGATTCGTTGGGGGTTTTAAGTCTGGTATTAACGCCTCCTAGTGGGGCGTTATTTTTTATAAGGAATACAAATGGGCATTAAACAAAGCATTGCGTCACTGGTTATTTTGCTGAGTGTTTCGTTTAGTGCTTTTTCGGGTTATTGGAACCATCAAGGTACTAACAAGCGCTTCCCTACAGCATCCGCCGTTGACTCTTATGTAAAGGATACTTGGAATAATACGGTTCCTAACGGTGAGCCTGACTATATAAAGTATTACGGTTGTTATTTTTCTTATTCTGGCACCTATGGGGTTGGTAAGTGTAAGGAGACTGGTACAAGCCGTCCGTCTAATATTGCGAGTTTCTATTACTTTGATTCTAATATCTGTCCAGATGGTCAGGAATTAATAGACAATGAATGTCAGATTCCTCCTCCTCCTTTCTGTGAGAGGCCTGACACAATTCAACAAATGGACGACTTTAGACAAGCCTGTTATCAAATGGGTAATGGTTTTTCTCCTGATGTGTCCTGCTCTGATGCAACAGAATCTTTAGATATGTTTTGTGATGCTCCTCCACCTCAGGGGTGTACTCCAGATTCATCTAGTTGGCCTGCGTGCAAGGATGATGAAAACAAATGTGACGAAAATGACCCTGATTGGAATCCAGAATATGGAATGTGCTGTCGCCCAGAAAATAACTGGTGTGATGTTCCTGCTCCTGAGTCATGTGTTATCGGTGGCGCTAATTGGCCTGCTTGTGCTGACGATATTGATGTTGACCCTCCAACGGGTGGCGATTTAGGCGACCCTGATAAACCCTCTGGCGGTGGCGGTGGTGGTTCTACTGACCCTGATAAACCTGAACCGGATGTTGATAATACTAGTGACACTCTAGCGGCTATTAAGGCTATGAATAAGGATGTTAACTCTCAGCTAACTGGTATCAATAACGACATGAACAAAAACCAAGCTGAAACAAAATCAGCTCTTGATGCTCTCAAGGCTTCTGTTGATTTGAATACCGATACGGTTGTCGATAATGCAAATCATGTGGCTAATGCAATTAATGGTCAGTCCGACATGTTGTCTGACATTGGCAATAACACAAATCACTTATTAACTTCTGCAAATCATCTTTTAAATGATGGTTTTGCTCAGCTTGCTAATCGTTTAGATGGTGTCGAGGCAACCAACCAAAAAGGCTTTGGTGATGTGGTCGATGCTATTGAGGGGTTAGGTAAACCTATGGTTGACGGTGGCGGTGGTGGTGCCGTTGTTCCCCTTTATTCAGCTACCCAATTACACAACTTAAACGCTGAAATTACTGTCCTTAAAAATGAGTATAAGGATTTGCTAAACCAGTACCGCGCCTACTTCAATTTTACGTCTGATGTTAACGGCGGTGATTACAACGCTCATAACATCGAACTCACGGTTCGCGGCAATGTAGTCCGTCAACAGAATGCTGTTATGGCAGCGTTACAGGATAACGCAGGAATCATTGGGGCGGTGGTTTTGTTTGTATTTGGCTTGCTAGGGATAAGAGCAATCGGAGGGGCTTTCTAATGTATGAGTTTTTTCAATACATCACCAATATGGGTGAGACCATTCTCAACTATTTCAGTAATGCAGGTAGTTATTTTGATGCGGCTTTTGTGTGGCTCCAAGCATGGTGGATAAAAATGAAATTCATGGTGATGATTGAGTTTCTGCGTATCTCTTATTTGGTGGCGACAACATTATTAGATGAGATTGGTTTTAGCTCCCTATTCTCTGATTTGTTTAACTTGCTCCCCTCTGAGCTTCGTTACTGGGGGATATTATTTAAAGTACCTGATGGGATGGCTATTTATGCCAATTGTGCCACTACTGCACTTGTAATGAGAATGTCGAGGTAACAACAATGGCAATTAGTATTAGAACGGGTGGCAATGGCTCTTATAAATCCGCTTACACGGCATGGTTTGTTATTCTCCCTGCTCTTAAGGCTGGTCGTGTGGTTGTGACCAACTTTGAGGGTATGCAGCCCTTAGAGGAAATTGAAAAGCGCTTGAATATTAAATTCCCTTCATCTGCTAAGTTGATTCGTATTTTCTCGCGCTCTGAAATTGGTATTGAACTCTGGCAGCATTTCTTCTGTTGGTGCCCTCTTAACGCGCTCATTGTCATTGATGAGTGTCAGGATATCTTTTCTAAAAACATCGGCTTCGATGGTCGAAAAATTAAATACCGCCCTTTAGAAGAATTTCTCCCAAACCTACCTAAAGGCTATAAGGAGTTTTTCGATTCTCGCCACGTTCCTGTCGATTTGAGTACGTTGCAATCGTGCGAGATAGACGATTTAGGCGTGGCTGAATACGACGAAAATGGTCGCATAATCTACCCGTTAACTTATAACGAGGGCTTTATGCGTCATCGAAAATACAACTGGGATATTGAGTTGCTCTCTCCCGACTGGCAGCAGATAGATAGCTCAATCAAGGCGTGTGCTGAGCAAGCTTTCTTTCACAAAAATAGGGATGGTTTTTTCTTTGCTAAGCGTAAACCGTGGATATACAAACACCCTACCAATGTGACTAAACCAGTTATTCCGCAAAAGAAAGACGCAAACCTATTCCCTCAAAAAATCCCCTTGGAAGCGCACCTACTTTATAAGTCTACGGGTACGGGTGCGGCTACTAAATCAGGTGGCTTGAATACGCTGTTTCGCTCTCCGAAATTCTTTCTAGCCTTGTTCTTAATGATTGCTTGTCCGGTGTATTTTATTTATGGCGCTATGGATTTACTTACTGAAGATGAAAGTCAGGTTTCAACAGATGAACTTGAGACGAAAACTAACAGCCAAAATTTGGAATCTGTTCCGGCTGGACGGGCTTCGACGTCTACTAAAG
>NZ_WXWS01000053.1:0-5695 GCF_009904715.1 Vibrio sp. V42_P2S4T144
GATTAGTGATGAGTCTTGCACCATATGGTGTGTTCGCACTAATGATTCAACTAGGTGCAACGCTAAACGCCAATACATTAATGTCCGTTGCCGGTTACGTGGCTTTGGTGGTTGCGATGTTGGTGTTCTGGATCTTCTTCTTCTACCCAATGGCAGTGAGTATTGCGACAGGAACTTCTCCAAAGACTTTCCTACGTGCAACTCGTGAGCAGATTCTTTTCTCTCTATCTACCGCAAGCTCAAACGCGACTATCCCGGTAACGATGCGCACACTGACAGAAAAGCTTCAGGTCTCTAAATCGGTTGCTGGCTTCGGTGTACCACTGGGCGCAACGATGAATATGTCTGGTGTGTCTATCTATATTGCTCTAGCAACGATGTTTGTTGCGAACGCTTTTGGCCAGCCAATTAACACCGCAGACATCTTCACACTTGGCTTAACTATTCTTCTGTTATCTATTGGTGCTGGCGGCGTTCCTGGGGGCGGCGTGGTAATGGTAGGTGTTTTGCTTCACCAGCTAGGCTTACCACCTGAAGGTTTGGCAATCATTGCAGCGGTCGACCGTATTAATGATATGTTCTGTACATCATCTAACGTTGTCGGCGACACGGCAGTGAACACCATTGTTGCAAAAACAGAAGGTGAGATAGGTAAAGAAGAAGGTGTTGATGCTGAGCCTGCTCAAGCGAACGCCTAATACCTTGAATAATTTATTTTAACCCTAATATTGAAGCGAGCTCTTATGAGCTCGTTTTTTATTTAGGAAGAGTCGGGCATAAATAAATTTATCTGGGAAATGACGTTTTGTTGCGCTACAGCAGTGTGACGAGTTCCCAATTAATCAGAAAGAAACACATAAATTTCGAAAAAAGACGCTTTTTTTTAATTCTGCCCTTGAAAAGCATTTTGCCGCCCTTATCTATGTGGCATAGAGAAGCAAACATTGATTATTTTTGTTTGTGAGCAAGGGTTGAAACCCGATTCTCCTCCCCCCACATTGGGGTTATAACCAAACGAAAATAGAATTTATTCGGAGATAGCCAGATGGGTAAAATCATTGGTATTGACTTAGGTACTACTAACTCATGTGTTGCTGTATTAGACGGCGACAAACCACGTGTAATTGAAAACGCAGAGGGCGAACGTACTACTGCATCGGTTATTGCTTACACTGACGGTGAGACGCTAGTAGGTCAACCAGCGAAACGTCAAGCAGTAACTAACCCAGAAAACACGCTATTTGCAATTAAGCGTCTAATCGGTCGTCGTTTTGAAGACGAAGAAGTTCAGCGTGACATCGAAATCATGCCTTACAAAATCGTTAAGGCTGACAACGGTGATGCTTGGGTAGAAGCGAAAGGCCAAAAAATGGCAGCTCCTCAGGTTTCTGCTGAAGTTCTTAAGAAAATGAAGAAAACTGCTGAAGACTTCCTAGGTGAGGAAGTAACTGGCGCAGTTATCACAGTACCTGCTTACTTTAACGATGCTCAGCGTCAAGCGACAAAAGATGCTGGCCGTATCGCAGGTCTAGAAGTTAAACGTATCATCAACGAACCAACAGCAGCTGCGCTAGCTTACGGTCTTGATAAGAAAGGCGGCGATCGCACTATCGCGGTATACGACCTTGGTGGTGGTACATTCGATATTTCAATCATCGAAATCGATGAAGTTGAAGGCGAGAAAACATTCGAAGTTCTAGCAACTAACGGTGATACTCACCTAGGTGGTGAAGACTTTGATAACCGTCTAATCAACTACTTGGTTGATGAGTTCAACAAAGAGCAAGGCATCAACCTTAAAAACGACCCACTAGCAATGCAGCGTGTTAAAGAAGCAGCAGAGAAAGCGAAAATCGAGCTTTCTTCTACTTCTCAAACAGACGTAAACCTACCTTACGTTACTGCAGATGCAACTGGTCCTAAGCACATGAACATTAAAGTGACTCGTGCAAAACTAGAATCTCTAGTTGAAGACCTAGTACAACGCTCTCTTGAACCATTAAAAGTAGCTCTAGCTGACGCTGACCTATCAGTAAACGACATCACTGACGTAATCCTAGTTGGTGGTCAGACTCGTATGCCAATGGTTCAAGCGAAAGTTGCTGAGTTCTTTGGTAAAGAAGCGCGCCGTGACGTAAACCCTGACGAAGCAGTAGCAATGGGTGCTGCAGTTCAAGGTGGTGTACTTGCTGGTGACGTTAAAGACGTACTACTACTAGACGTAACTCCACTGTCTCTAGGTATCGAGACAATGGGTGGCGTGATGACTAAGTTAGTTGAGAAGAACACAACTATCCCAACTAAAGCGAACCAAGTTTTCTCTACAGCGGAAGACAACCAGAGCGCGGTAACTATCCACGTTCTACAAGGTGAGCGTAAGCAAGCGATGTACAACAAGTCTCTAGGCCAATTTAACCTAGAAGGCATCCAGCCTGCACCACGTGGTATGCCACAAATCGAGGTTACGTTTGACCTTGATGCGGACGGTATCCTACACGTATCTGCGAAAGACAAGCAGACTGGTAAAGAGCAGAAGATCACTATCCAAGCTTCTGGCGGTCTAAGCGATGAAGACATCGAGAAAATGGTTCAAGAAGCAGAAGCTAACAAAGAAGCGGACAAGAAGTTCGAAGAGCTAGCAACTGCACGTAACCAAGCTGACCAAATGATTCACGGTACTCGTAAGCAAGTAGAAGAAGCTGGTGAAGCGCTACCTGCAGAAGAGAAAGAGAAGATTGAAGCAGCAATTTCTGAGCTAGAAACAGCACGTAAAGGCGAAGACAAAGAAGCTATCGATGCTAAAGTTCAAGCACTAATGACTGCTTCTCAAAAGCTGATGGAAATCGCTCAACAACAAGCTCAAGCGCAGCAAGCACAAGGTGCTGACGCAGGTGCACAGTCTAAAGAAGACGACGTTGTAGATGCTGAGTTCGAAGAAGTTAAAGACGACAAGAAATAATATTTCTTAACCAGATGGCTGCATAGCCATCTGGGGTCGATAAGACTTCGTGTGCGGGCGTTTGGGGCAACTCTTACGCCCGTCTGTTTGTAAACGCTGTCTTTCTAGTTAAGTATGTTGCAGACAAGTGCACTTACCTAGAACGATACAAACACCAAGCGGTGAATCGATGCCGTTTGTAGTAATTAACTGGTGACGAAGAACATGTCAAAACGTGATTTTTACGAAGTATTAGGCGTAAGCCGTGATGCCTCAGAGCGCGATATCAAAAAGGCGTATAAGCGTCTAGCGATGAAATTCCACCCAGACCGAAACCAGGGTGATGATTCTGCGGCGGACAAGTTTAAAGAAGTAAAAGAAGCGTACGAAGTTCTGACCGACCCTCAAAAGAAAGCGGCGTACGACCAATACGGTCATGCAGCTTTTGAACAAGGCGGCGGTGGTTTCGGTGGCGGCGGCTTTGGCGGCGGCGGTGCTGATTTCGGCGACATCTTTGGCGATGTATTCGGTGACATCTTTGGTGGTGGTCGTCGTGGCGGTGGTGGCCACCGTGCCCAGCGAGGTGCTGACCTACGTTACAACATGGAATTGACGCTAGAAGAAGCGGTTCGTGGTGTAACGAAAGAGATCGAAGTACCGACACTAGTACACTGTGATACCTGTGATGGTAGTGGCGCGAAGAAAGGTTCATCTGCTGAAACATGTGGTACCTGTCATGGTCATGGTCAAGTACAGATGCGCCAGGGCTTCTTCGCAGTGCAACAAACCTGTCCTACCTGTCACGGCAAAGGTAAAATCATTAAAGACCCTTGTAATGAGTGTCATGGTCAAGGTCGTAAGCAGAAAACAAAAACACTTAACGTTAAGATCCCAGCAGGTGTTGATACTGGCGACCGTATTCGTCTATCTGGCGAAGGTGAAGCGGGAGAAATGGGAGCACCAGCGGGTGACTTGTATGTACAAGTGCACGTGAAAGAGCACCATATCTTCGAGCGTGATGGCAACAACCTATACTGTGAAGTGCCAGTAAGCTTTGCGATGGCAGCTCTAGGTGGTGAAGTTGAAGTACCAACCCTAGATGGTCGCGTAAGCCTAAAAGTGCCTTCAGAAACGCAAACAGGTCGTATGTTCCGTATGCGTGGTAAAGGTGTGAAAGGCGTTCGTGGTGGCGGTGTTGGTGATCTTATTGTTAAGTTGGTTGTTGAAACACCAGTAAACCTAAGCTCACGCCAAAAAGAACTGCTCAAAGAGTTTGAAGAGTCTTGTGGTGGTGAAGCGGCAACTAAGCACAAGCCTAAATCAGAAGGCTTTTTCAACGGTGTGAAAAAGTTCTTTGATGATTTAACCAGCTAAGACGTTAGTGAAAAGCACAAATACAAAGGCCTGCTAAAATGCAGGCCTTTTTGCATCTCGGTGTTCTTCCTAATTCCAGCAATCACTTGGTTCTTCGACATTTGTTGACGTTAAAGTAATCGTTTTAGAACCAGTCAAGCACTCGTCGTCGTCTTGTCCCAGAGCCGATTTTGCTGTTGCTGTAATGGTATAGGCCGTACTTGCAGAGCTCGCAATATCGAAAGAAAATCTATTTGTGTCTGAATCGCATAGAGCGCATGTGCCTCCAGAGAGAATATGACTCCAGTCGTACCCACCATCATAAGATGTCTCTAGCTCTAGCTGAATTCGACTAAGATCGCTCAAGGCAACCGTCCTATGAGACTTGATTACATGATTAGTGTAAGAAGGGTAGGCGATCGCAGCAATGATCCCGACAATCACGACAGCTATCAGTAATTCGATCAATGTCATCCCTCTCAATCCTTTTTTGTAGCCGTTACAACGAGAAATTCGAATCATCACGAGTAGTTTCCTTTTCACTTTTCCGCCTATTTTTGGCAGGTGATAGCATCTGTGCAAGATGAATTACGGCCCTTTTGCCGTTTACATAGGAATTTGGGAAATGCCTCGCGGGTTTACGTTGTTGGAGCTTCTTATTACTGTTGCTGTACTGAGTATTATATTGGCGTTTGCAGCTCCAAGCTTTAGCCGTGTTTCACAAACTGTGCAAATGCAGCGATTAGCAACTGAATTAGCTGGTTTTCTAAGCCAAAGTAAGTCCGAGGCGGTAATGAGAAATCAAAAGTTATATATTCATTTCTCTATGGCTAAAAACGTCGTTGTCAGTCAAGGTGCATGGTCTCTACAGTTAACTAACTCATCTAGCGGCTCAGGGGGAGTAATCTTAAACCTTTCCGGCTCCGCATACTCTGAATTATCTTTGAAGCACAGTTACGATAATCAAAAAATAAGCTTCGATGAGGTCCGTGGACGGCCCCAAGGAGGAAATATAGAGTTTTTCCCAACCAATGCTCAAAACATAAAACTACAAGCAAAGATCTCAAACCCTCCTGGGAGGATTAAGATTTGTAGTAACTCTGGAACTAAGTTATATGATTACCGTCAGTGCTAACAAACGCTATCAAATAGGTAGCTCTTTAATTGAATTAATGATTAGTTCTTTAATTGGGTTAATTGTTCTTAGTGTAGTGGGCTCTATATTCTTGAGTTTACAAAAAACAGCAAAAGAAAAAAGCTTAGAGCTAAATTTATTGCAAAGTCTTAATATCACTTTATCTGTTATGAAAGAAGATATTCAAAGGGCTGGTTATGATGGTGGTCATGGTATGTCTCTTAAATTATCCGGAGCCTTGGAAACAATTACAATCAGTGGTGCATCTT
>NZ_WXWS01000688.1:0-5689 GCF_009904715.1 Vibrio sp. V42_P2S4T144
TTCGCGGGTGAATATAAGTGATAAGTATTACCATTTGCATTAAATTTACATTCTTTGCATTTGCAAACTTTTGTAAAGTACTCTCTGATGATGCGCCATGATAATGTGACATTGATCACAAAAAATACAACTTAATCATACTTATTGTTTGAACACTAAAGTAACCCTCAAACCACCTTGCTCACGGTTTTTCGCCGTGACTGCTCCACCCATAATACGCATGGATTCTTTGACAATCGCAAGACCTAAACCGTAGCCACCAAGCTTTTTATCTCTAGAAGCATCTAAGCGTGTAAACGGATCAAAAATATCGACCAGCTTGTTCTCTGGAATACCAGGCCCATTATCAGATACTGACATGGTGGTGAATTGCTGCCCTTCTTTGACATAATTTTCCAGAGAAACTTCTATCTGAGATGCTTGTCCTGAATATTTAATGGCATTACCAATAAGATTGTTCAAACAACGAATGACCAGCGTTTCTTCACAAATGGCTTTAGCACATACAGCTTCTGAGCGGAAAGACAACGTCTGTTCTGACTTCAAATCTATTTTGCAACGTTCTACTTGCGGGGAGAGCAAAACTTCTAAATCACAGCGTTTCGTGGCTTTGTCGAAGCGCGCATTTTCCAAGCGACTGAACTCCAATATATCGCTGATCAAATGGTTTAGCTCTTTTGCTTCATCTTCTAGCCTTGTCACTAGGCTTTGCTCACTTTCTCCAACACGCTTTCGCAAAAGATGCAGAACCAAGTTCTGCCTCGCTAACGGCGTTCTCAATTCGTGAGAGACATCTCTTATAAGCAGTCGCTGCTTTTCAGCGAGAGAATGAATCTGTTGCGTCATGTGATCGAAGTCTTGCGCTAACTCGTTAAACTCACGCGTGCTCGACTTCAGCTCTTTCACGACACTAACATTAAAATCGCCATTAGATAGCTTTTTGCTTGCTTCTCTCAATCGATCCAATGGTTGCTGTAAGTTACGTGCCATTAGCAGCGAAAAGAGCGCCAAAATAACCACTGCAATCACGACTTTGAGAATAGAGAAATACAGAATGAAGTCATTTGCAGGGTGCAGTCGATGTGGCAATTGAATCACTAAAGTATTGCCATGAACTAAAGGAATATTGATGATGGGGCGATTCACTTTCCCCTCAAGTTGATCATCGATGCTTCTCTTAAATTGAAGTTTGAACTCGAAGTGCGGATGCATCAGACGGTGCGTAACTGGTTGCTGATGTTCATTCAACACAAATAAATAAAAGTTTTGCGCATTTGCCCAGTCAGCAAGTTCGTCCATGTCTCCGTGCTCAATCAATACGTTAGCTTGATGTGCAAGGTCTAGCATTTCTTCTCGCACACTATCGGGCACTTTCAACATGGCTTTCACCAGAGCTTGTTCCGCTAAGGATTGCACGACCAAAATGCTAATGACAATTGCGGTCATGCAACTAAATAACTTGAACGCTAAGCTGTCTTTACGTTTTGCAATAAAAGGTGGACACCGGAGCTTCATTAACGGTTTACAGCCTCTAAATAACTGTAACCTTTGCCACGGAAGGTTTTGATATGTTGCTTGGAAAGCCCCGCCTCAACTAACTTGCGACGTATGTTACTGATGTGCATATCAAGGTTGCGATCAAAAGGACTCAGCTCTTTCTTTAACACTTCAGTTTGAAGCTCTGCTTTTGAAATCACGACTCCTTGGTTTTTTACCAAGTAGCTCAATAGTTCAGCTTCCGTACTTGTGAGGGGTAAGCTATTAAGCTGGTCACTGATCGTTTGAACGGTACTACACATCGTCTGACGTTGACGTTCCAAGCCAACACGACGAAGAATCGCTTTGATGCGCATTAGAAGCTCAGCGACATTAAAAGGCTTTCCGATATACTGATCGGCCCCCGCTTGGTAACCATCAAGCATCGAGTTTTCATCGTTGAGAGCGGTAAGCATTAGAATAGGTGTCGCGAAGCGCTGACAGATCCTACGAGCAACTTGCATGCCGTTAAGGTTTGGTAACATGACATCAAGCAATACAAGATCTACAGGCGTTTTTTCCATATATTGCAGCGCACTTTCACCGCAATGCACAGAAGATACGATGTAGCCCTCCTCTTGCAAAACCGCTTCTAACAGCTCACACAAAGGAACGTCATCATCGACTATCAAAACTCGTGACATTACCACTCACCATTCAAATAAAAATGGTTCGCATTTTATTACTCATTTACCAATTAAACAACTACACACTCTAAGGCTTTAAGTCCACAGGACTCAGTCCAAGAAGCAGCAACGTACTATTAGAGTTTAATGTTCACTTGTACTAAAGGTTCCTAACAATATGCACCTAGATATATCTTCATAGAAAAAACGAGTACAATCTGGCAACCGCAAAGCAAAAGATAAAGCGAATGGAAACGTTATTAATTGGTCACCGTGGCGTGGCAGGTTCATACCCTGAGAATACAAAAATAAGCATTCAAGCAGCCATTGACCTGGGATTAAAGTGGGTGGAAGTGGATATACAACCTACCAAAGATAATGTTTTAGTGGTTTGCCATGATCATACCGTCAATCGATGCAGCAATGGACAAGGGCGTGTTGATGAGCTCACCCTGGAAGAGTTAAAAGCATTAGATTTCGGTAGTTGGTTTAGCACAGACTTTTCAGGCGAGAAGATCTTGACACTAGATGAACTGCTCACTTTAGCTACTGAGAATAAGCTTAACTTGAATATCGAAGTTAAAGTAGACAACCATCCAGCGGAAGAAGTGGTGCAGACTCTCGCCAATGCGTTAGCAAAAAGTCCAATGCCGCAAGAGAATGTACTCCTATCGAGCTTTAGTCATGACGTCATTAGAGCGATGCACAAATACTGCAGTGGCTACCGATTGGGTGTGTTAAGTGAATTCTTTACGAGAAAAGATAAACGCCTTTTGGAAGAAGTTAGTGCCTATAGCTGCAACCTAAACATTAACTGGGTTCGTACTCGCCAGATAAACAAACTCCAACAAGCCGGTTACAAAGTGATGTGCTATACGGTGAACAATCCAAATAAACTGAAATACCTGCCTCAGTTAGACGGTATTTTTAGTGATCATCCACAGCGCTTTATGCCATAGCCTATAAGAGCCAGAACATTAAAGGGGACCTTTTATTACCACTCAATCTGAATTGGTGTCCCCATCTCGACAAGCTGGATAAATTCATCCATCTCCTCGTTGGTAATCGCAATACACCCATTAGTCCAATCAAAACTTTGGATGTAAATCGGCAACTGACTCTCACCGTTTTTTAAGCCATGAATTTTGATGTTCCCTCCAGGGGACACACCTCGGCGCTTCGCTTCCAACGTATCAATCGCATCAGGGTAACTGATATGCACAGAACGATAAAAAGCAGAGTCCTCTATAACATAATCTAGAGTGTATTCGCCCTCTGGCGTGCGATTGTCTCCCTCTTCTTGTTTATGTCCTTGCGGGTTCGCTCCTAAAGCAATTCGGTATGCTTTTAGCACTGCTCCTTGTTCCATCAAATACATTCGACGCTTAGACTTGTCGACTTTAACGAGGTCAACAGCTGCGTGAGTGCCAGAAGCAAACACACAACACAAGAACATAGAGCACCATTTTACTGACATTGTCGTAACGCCTAAGCTAATAAAGTGAACAAGAAAAGAGCGATAATGCTAGTCAGTTAATGCTCGTAAAGCAAACAGTATCTAATGCGGAACCATAAGATAGACTCGCTGAAAGGCGTACTTCTTATCGTTATTTGATACAACAAAAGTCAAAGAGAAGATTTCTCTATTCATTGCGGCTAAGTTGCATTACTTTATAAGCATATTTATTTATAAAGTCCGCACTTTTTGAGAGGGAACCATGATTAACATTGCTTTTTTTAGTGCAAAATCCTACGACGAAGCCTCTTTTAATAAAATTAAAAATAACCGCGATTTTGAATTTCACTATCACGACTTCCGACTAACCGAAAAAACAGCCAAGATGGCGCACGGCAGTGATGTCGTATGTGCGTTTGTTAATGATGATCTTTCAGCTCCTGTCCTTAAACAGCTTTCTCTGGGCGGGACCAAGCTTATTGCTATGCGCTGCGCGGGATATGATAAAGTTGATCAACAAGCAGCCAAAGAACTAGGCTTACAAGTGGTTCGAGTTCCTGCTTACTCACCAGAAGCAGTGGCAGAGCACACGGTTGGTTTAATGATGTGCCTAAACCGCCGTCTTCACAAGGCCTACCAACGCACACGTGACGCCAACTTCTCGCTAGAAGGTCTTGTTGGCTTTAACTTTTACGGAAAAACTGTTGGTGTTATTGGTACGGGTAAGATTGGTATCGCGACGATGCGTATCTTCAAAGGGCTTGGCATGGAACTGCTTTGCTACGACCCCTACGAAAATCCATTAGCACTAGAAATAGGAGCCCGTTACTGTTCGCTTGAAGAAATCTACGCTAATGCGGATGTTATCTCTCTCCATTGTCCAATGAGTGAAGAAAACTATCACTTATTGAACGAAAAAGCCTTCGCGCAAATGAAAGATGGTGTAATGATCATTAACACCAGTCGAGGCGAGTTGCTAGATTCACTAGCGGCGATAGAAGCGTTGAAACAAGGTAAGATTGGTGCGCTTGGCCTAGACGTGTATGACAATGAAAAAGACTTATTCTTCCAAGATAAATCTAACGATGTCATTGTAGATGATGTTTTCCGCCGTTTATCGGCTTGTCATAACGTGCTGTTTACTGGCCACCAAGCATTCTTGACTCACGAAGCACTTAATAATATTGCCTCTGTGACGCTTGATAACGTCGAAGCCTTTTTCTCTGGTAACGTATCGGGCAATGAACTGATTAACTAAAGCCAGACAATCGAGAAGTATAGTAGAGCGTATGATCTCAGCTATGCTATACTTCTCGACTATTTAAAATTTGAGCCAAATTACCATGAGCATAAAAACTGATATTCAAAAGCTGCACAACCGTTTAGATACATGCCAACGTAAACTTGATGCGGCACGTTCTCGTGGTGATCACGAAATGATTACAAAGTTCACGGATGAAGTAGAACAGCTTACCAAAAAGCTTAACCAGTTAAAGCACAAGCAAAACTATGAGCTGAACAAAGAACGTAAAAGCTTACTTGATATGCCTTTCTCTCGTGAAATCACCAAAGCAGAACAAGCGGACATCGGCAAACTGAAAAAACGCGTACGCGGCTTAGTAATCGTTCACCCATTAACAAAAGTTGGTAAAGAACTTCGCCTTGATGTGATGACAGGCTTTGCGCCAAAAGAGTTTTAAAACTCGCATTAACATTTATGGAGCCCAAGCATTTGCTTGGGCTTTTTATTTTGTACTGCTTCATTAGATTTCATCGAAATATCAATCCATAAGCTATTAAAAAGGCCAGCGACAAAAGCCACTGACCTATTTCGACCAATATCGTCCGCATTACATCTCCACGTTACGACAGTTGCTGCAACTTGCGCTCCACAACGGGATCATTCGGAACCAGCTGCTGAGCGACTTCCAAAAGCTGTACTGCATCTTGCGGGTTGTCATACTCATGCTTAAGTGCAATATCAACAAGTGGCTGAATATCGATTTGCGCTTGATGCTCCTTCACATGTTCTTTCTTTTCTTCAATTAGTACATTATGAGCGGTACTCAGT
>NZ_WXWS01000389.1:0-5678 GCF_009904715.1 Vibrio sp. V42_P2S4T144
GTGCTGCATTGCATGCGTTACCAGATAACGAGTATCAATTTAATAGCAGTCATAAGAGACTATTGACCTTTCATATGCATGGTACTCAATGGTAAACCAAAGGCGATTTAGCCTCTCATTTGTCATCTTTTTTCCTCTGGCACTATTTGTAGTGGTTTTACTCGTTACAACGAAAAATTACTATGATGCGGTTAACCGCTATATCGATTCAGAGTACTCGCGTATCGAGCGTGCAATGTCTCGCGGTATCAAAGTGCTCACGGCTTTAGATTACAGCTTCACCAACTATACCAATTACGCTAACCCACTGTTTGAAGAACATAATTCTTTAGTCAAAGAAGGGCTTTGTTATCTTTGGCCTATAGATGTGTTATTACTCGAAAGTGTTTACAGTGAAGGGTTACCTGCGGTTGACCTTGATTATATGATCGTAGGGGACGAAAGCTTATGCCAGCAAGGTTCAACGATTAACCAGTTAGCTGAACAAAAGGCGGGTTTTGCGCCGTCCTTGTCATTTCTGCACGATATTGAATCGCACATTGTTGGAATCCATTACATTGACAAGCGCGGTTACGTTATCTCCTCACCCGATACCTACGCAAAAAATTTCACGAGAGAGCTTTTGTCAACGCTAAAAGCCCGACCTTTTTGGCAAAAAACCGCGCAAGATAAAGTGAACATTACCTTGGCTGGACCAGGGCCTGTGTTGGACTCGATGGAAGGTCAAGTCATTAGTATGACGGTACCCGTCTATGAGAAAGGAGAACATCAAGGTGTTTTATCTATTGATTTTGACATCAATACGCTTATGGCTTCGTCGCTAGGTCTTGTAGGTCAGTTTCATTTGGTTTCCAATTTACAATCCATTCCTTCAAACAGTACACGAATCAAACCAGTCGAACTAGAGCGATTGAGTGCGAATCACAGCATGTACTACGAGTACAACCTTTGGGATGAAGCTAAGAACCTAGCGGTTTTTGAAAAATACAGCCTTATTGTCGCACTATTTATTTACGTGTTGAGTACCGTCGTCTTGTTCTATGTGAATATGCATAGCGAGCGACGTTACTTTAAAGAACTGGCAGCAAGAGACCCAATGACCAGCTTATTGAATCGTCGAGGTATGCAAACCGTGTGGCGTAATAAGATGACAAAAAAACAGGTTGCTTTAGCAGTGTTCGATATTGATAACTTCAAGAAGATCAACGACACCTATGGTCATGATGTCGGTGATTCTGCAATTCAGCTTGTTGCAAAATGTATACGTGAAAATATTCGCCATACCGATGTTGCCTCAAGGTTTGGTGGCGAAGAGTTCGTTTTAGCGATTTATGACGAAGATTCAGAAGGCATTAAACTCATTTTAGACAGAGTAAAAAAAGCCATAGATGAGCGCTCGATACGCGTAACGAAAGAAGGCTTTACGATCTCTGGCGGTGTGGTGTTTAGTAAAGAGAGCCGAGTAGAAAACTTTGATGAATTGTTTAAAGCGGCGGATGAAAAGTTATATCAAGCCAAAAGTACTGGCAAAAATAAGATCTGTTACTAGGATTTAGATACAAAAAAGGACGAGATATTCGTCCTTTTTTGTGTTCGGGAGTTATGCAACCTGAGAGTTTAAGTCATCGCGGTAGCGTTGAATATGCTCAACAATTGGTGCGGCTTTGTTGAACGTTCTGATTTCTCTAAATAGGTCTTTTGCTTCAGGATAAGCTTGACGTAAGTAAGAGAACCATTGTTTTACGCGGTTTGGGTAATACAAGCCTTTATCGCCTTTCATCTCGAACTTGGAGTAATAGATGAGCAACTCAACCACCTCGGGCCATGACATTGGCTGGTGGTTATGTTTTACCATATTGCCTAAGTTAGGGATATTGAAAGCGCCTCGGCACACCATTAAAGAGCTAACGCCAGTCGTTTCAATGCAACGTTGACCGTCTTCATAATTCCAAATTTCACCATTCGCTATCAGTGGGATATCGAAACGTTCGCGAATTTGGTTGATGTAATCCCATTTTATCTCAGAAGCTTTATAACCACCTTGTTTAGTACGTGCGTGTACGGTCAGTTCATTTGCGCCAGCAGACTGAATGGCATCGACAATTTCAAAGCAATCTTCAGGGTTCTCCCAGCCAAGACGAATTTTTGCAGTTACGGGAATGGCTTCTGGAACGGCTTCTCGACAAGCTTTAACCACACGGTGAATGAGCTCTGGATGCTGGAGTAGCGCTGCTCCACCTTTACTTTTGTTGACCATTTTGGCTGGGCAACCAAAGTTTATATCAATACCTCTGGCGCCAAGGTTTGCCGCTTTAATTGCGTTCTCAGCCATCCAGTTCGGTTCTTGTCCCAACAATTGCACATGTACTGGCACACCAGATGCAGTCTGAGAACCTTGCAACAGCTCCGGGCATAAACGGTGAAATACATGATCGGGTAATAGCTGGTCGATTACGCGAACAAACTCCGTAACACACAGGTCATAGTCGTTTATCTCGGTCAGGATTTGGCGCATCAAATGATCTAAAACGCCTTCCATTGGGCCTAGTACAACTCGCATAGCTTGCCTAATACAGTTTGGTGGTAAAAAGGAGGGCGATTGTAGCGATGTAAGTTAAGTTTGTCATTAAAAGAGTCGAAGCGCCCAATGCAGTCAAACACACAACGTTAGGTTACGTGCTTTTGAGCTCTGAGGTATAATGCCGCCAAATTTATGGGAAACCAGATGTCATGCAATACACATTGATTGAAAAAGGTGAAGTTCACGTCGATGAATCTTGCCTATTTATCGAAGGCGCAGTGTTAGCTGCGAATCTGACGACAAAACCACTCGCTCCTGAAAAGTGGTTAGAGCCGCTATTAGGTGAGGGATTCAAAGCGATTCAACCAGCTGTGGAAGAGCAAATTCACAAGCAGCATAACCGAATTCAACGAAACGAATATTCCGTGCTAGAGCTAACAGGCAAAGAACCTGAACAACTTGCTGATTTTGCCGAAGGTTTTATGTCTGTTTGGCCAATGATTGAAGAACAGTGGCAAGACGTTGAGCTCAATGATGGATTACAGCGTATGCTGCAAGCATTACTGACCACTTTGATGCTGGCGATCGATGAGCCAGCAACGCAGCAACAGATGCGTGACGCAGGTATTGAAACGCCACCGGCCCTGACAGATTTAGTCGACCAGCTTGATTTAATGGTCGGTGAAGTCGCGCTGGGCGCGGATGAGTTGATGGTAGGTAATAAAGCTCAAAGCCTAAACCCATTCAAAGGTATCGGGCGCAATGATCCCTGTCCTTGTGAGAGCGGAAAAAAATTCAAGCAGTGCTGTGGTCAATCACGCGGCTAAAGCGAATCGCCGCGCTATCCACTTAACAAAAAGCCGACCAGATGGTCGGCTTTTTGTTAATTTTTACGCGTCAGTAGGATTAACGAATTGGATTAACGCGTTTTGCAGGGAAGAATTGTGCAATTACAATTAATGCCAAAGCGATTAAATTGCCTGCAAAAATTACTACTAACCATTGTGGCATTGATAAATCAAGGAGCTGCCACACAACCTTAGAGCAATCACCATATGCTTCAAACATCCAAGGAACCCACTGATTGAGCGGAGCCCAGCTAGGGAATGTGACGAATAAATCGCAAGTCGCGAATGGTGATGGATTAAACTGGTAGTCAACGTGCTGCATTGCAAGTAACAAACCCTTGTAAGCACTTAATCCCCAGCCTATCAAACCTAGCCAGCGGAAAATTGGGTTCTTGGGTGCCAATATACCAACCATTGCAGCGACGCCCACTCCCATCATCGCGACTCTTTCATAAATACACATGACACATGGTGCAAGCATCATGACGTGCTGAAAATAGAGGGCACATGCTTCAAAGAAAACGACGAATAGCAGAAGCAGTAGCCACGATAAACGTCCCTTTGAAAACTGGTTAAGTGAATTTAAAATAGTCACGTTTTTGTTCCTGTCTGAAATAGAAAAAGCTCTGAATACTCAGAGCTTTTTATCGTGGATAAGTTTCCTAATCAACTCAAATTTTAGTGACCACCGGATACTACGGGAGTCAGATCACCACTATGAGGTAAAATCCAACCAGCTTCGTAGAAAGAAGCTGTTGCAGGCTCTAGGAAGAACATGATTCCCATCAGACCGACAATCGCAAGAACGACGGTGTAAGGCAGCGCCATGATAACCATTCGACCGTAAGACAGACGAATTAATGGAGCGAGAGCCGATGTGAGTAAGAATAGGAATGCCGCTTGACCGTTTGGCGTTGCAACAGAAGGCAGGTTAGTACCAGTATTGATTGCCACCGCCAGTAAGTCGAACTGATCACGAGTAATGAGACCCTCACTGAGTGCAGTTTTTACTTCATTGATGTAAACCGTACCAACGAACACGTTATCCGACACCATAGATAATAAGCCATTCGCCACATAGAACAGAGCTAGCTGAGTACCTTTATCTTCAACGGCAAGCACCGCATCGATGACTGGTTTAAACAGCTCTTGGTCAATGATTACAGCAACGATCGAGAAAAATACTGCAAGCAGTGCAGTGAAGGGCAGGGCCTCTTCAAACGCTTTCCCCATGGAGTGCTCTTCAATGACACCAGTAAATGCGGTCGCTAAAATGATCACAGAAAGGCCAATTAAGCCGACAGCCGCTAAGTGCAAAGCGAGTGCAACGATCAACCAAACCGCAATAAGACCTTGAACCCAGAGTTTTGCGACATCTTGATTTGTTCGCGTTTTACGCTCTTCACGGTCAAAATCGACGAGGATCTGACGAACGTTGTTAGGAAGCTTTGCGCCGTAGCCAAACACTTTAAGCTTTTCAACTAAAGCACAAGTGATGAGACCACAGAAAAATACAGGGAGTGTCACTGGAGACATACGGATTAGGAATTCACCAAATAACCAACCCGCTTGGTCTGCAATAATTAAGTTTTGAGGTTCACCAACCATCGTGGTTACGCCACCTAAGGCAGTACCTACACCAGCATGCATCAACAAAGAGCGCAAAAACGCACGATAGTTTTCTAGGTCATCACGCGTTAGTTCAGTGATCGTGTCATCTTGTGTATGGTCATGGTCACCGATAGGGTTACCAGACGCTACTTTGTGATATATAGAGTAAAAGCCGATCGCCACGCTGATAACAACGGCGATAACCGTCAAGGCATCCAAAAATGCAGACAAAAATGCCGCAGCAAAGCAGAACGCGAGTGATAGTAGGGTTTTAGAGCGAATGCCAAGTAAAATTTTGGTAAAAATGAACAGCAATAGCTGCTTCATGAAGTAGATGCCCGCAACCATAAATACCAGAAGTAGCAGTACTTCGATATTTGCTACTAATTCGTGCTTAACTTGCGCAGGGCTAGTCATGCCGATAGCAATGGCTTCAATAGCAAGTAAACCGCCAGGTTGTAATGGGTAGCATTTTAATGCCATTGCTAGCGTGAAAATAAATTCAGCGACCAACAACCATCCAGCTACAAATGGGTTTATTAGGAAGAATACAATCGGGTTAATTATTAAGAAGGCTATAATGGCAACTTTGTACCAATCAGGCGCTTTACCAAGGAAGTTCTTGATAAAAGCGTTTCCGAGCGATATCGGCATGATAATTCTCTTTATAACAAAATTATGAATAGACACTACAATAG
>NZ_WXWS01000352.1:0-5655 GCF_009904715.1 Vibrio sp. V42_P2S4T144
GTATCAAATATGGCTAAGCGCACTCTGTTTTGCAGTATCTTTGAGTACGACCGCTGAAGTAGAAAATGATAACCGCCTTTCAGAACAAGGGATCTCCACGGCAATTATTGGGGGTCAGCAGGCTACCCAAAACCAACTTCCTTTTTTTGCACGTCTTATTCTACATAAAACTGGCGCTAATCAGTTTGCCAATATTTGTGGGGGAACCATTGTAAACGACCGCTTCATTTTAACTGCGGCTCACTGCGTAGAACCAAGCGTTTTTACTGACGGCTGGACAATCAACGACCTACGAGTGTTAGTCAAAAACCCTACGATGAATGACGTGTTTGTTGAAGAATTCAAAGATGTTCGCTCTATCACGATTCATCCTGATTATGTGCCTAGCGATTTATGGATTAATGACATCGCTGTCCTTGAATTGACTAGACCTATCACCGATAACGTCCAATCCATCACTTTACCGCAAGACTTTGGAGACTACAGCAGCAAGTCAGTTTATCAGATATTCGGTTTAGGTCAGACCTCAACCAATGATGAAAGCCCCCCTAACTATTTACGCTGGGCAGAAGTAAAACCCCTTACCGACACCCAATGCGCTTCGTTGGTAACAGGGTTTAACGCTCAGGAAAGTTTATGTGCGAATGGATTTCCTGAACGAAGCTACACTGGTATCTGTCGTGGTGACTCAGGCGGTCCTCTCACCTATCAAGACAATAATGGCATGTATCAGCAAATTGGCATTGTGAGCTACGGTTCTTCAGTTTGCGAATCCGCTGCGATTCCAAGTGTGTTTACCGAGATTTTGAACTATGCAACATGGATTGAGACCCAAACCAGCTCAGGTGTAAAAACCAGTTATAACGCCCTCTTAGCAAGTTCGGAAGATTATCATAGCGAAGGGGACTCTGGCTTTGAGCCTGTCGATACCAACACATCTGGCTTTGGTAACAACGGCAGCAGTGGCGGCGGTGCTCTCGGATCAGGGTTGATCATGCTTGGAGGCTGGTTTGGTTGGCTAAGACACCGCAGAAATTATTCGCGCTCCTAGTAGCGTCAACAAGACATCATAATATCTTACGCTTAACGCGAGAGTTAATGATGTCTTCAATCATCTTTTGCTCTTTTTTCGCTTTTTCATAGTTCTGCTTAGTACGCCAACGATCAAGCACTTTTTCTAACCCTTGAACGCGTGCGTGCTTGTGTTCTAGCGTTTTCTGTACAGATGCACATTCCGCTTGCATAACGGCTTGCTCTTGCTCGTGGTGACGAAGCATTCTTTGTAGCATTTGGTCAACACGATTAAAGTTCATCAAAGCCGCGCTCGTCAGCGTCGGGCCGGTTCGGGTTGATTGTCCAGCGTGGCCTTTCAACGCCGACAACTGTTCCAATTGCATTGAAAGATGGGAGTGACGCTGACGCATGGCATCAAGTTGTTGACCCACACGGTCACGCTGTTTTTCTTCCATTTGCTGTAACTTGCCTACGGCTTTTAACTTGGATTTCATTTCAGCCTTGTCACTTCCATTTGATTAAGCACTTTGAAAAAGCTGCGCGAGCTCGGTCAAACTGGTTGGGTAATCTACAGACTCGTTGGCAGCTTGTTGTAGATATGCACGCAAATTTGGATACATAGCAACAGATTGATCTAACTCAGGATCTTGTCCTGGTTGATAACCCCCTAATGGCAGTAACTCTTTAACCTGAAGGTAGTTGGAGTACATTTGACGGAAGTTATTCGCAATCGTGCTGTGTGCGTCCTGCGTACAAGTATTCATACAACGGCTAATAGACGCGTTGATATCTATCGCGGGATAATGCCCTTGCTCAGCCAGTTGACGCGATAAAACGACATGCCCATCTAAGATGGCGCGCGCGGAATCCACGACAGGATCTTGTTGGTCGTCCCCTTCTGCCAATACGGTGTAAATTGCCGTTAAGCTACCATGTTGATTTTCACTGTTACCCGCTCGCTCTAAGAGTTGAGGTAACACGCTGAAGACTGAGGGCGGATAACCACGAGAAGCTGGAGGCTCACCGAGCGAAAGAGCGATTTCGCGCTGTGCCATGGCGTATCGGGTTAGAGAGTCCATCAGAAGTAGAACGTCTTTGCCTTGGTCTCGGAAATACTCTGAAACGCGATGACAAAGTAATGTCGCTCTTAACCTCATTAGCGGGGATTCATCAGCAGGAGCCGCGATAATGATCGCTTTCTTGCGCGCTTCTGGGGTTAAGTTTCTCTCAATGAACTCACGTACTTCTCTGCCTCGCTCACCGATAAGCCCGACCACAATTACATCGGCCTCCGTGTTTTTGGTGATCATCCCCATTAACACACTTTTACCGACGCCACTGCCAGCCATCAAACCAATACGTTGGCCTTTGCCTACCGTCAATAGTCCATTAATCGCTCGCACGCCTACGTTGAGTGGTGTATCAACTGGGCGTCGCTTCAGTGGGTTAATCGGTTTTGGTTCAAGTGAAACTCGCTCTCCCCCCTTAAGCGGAGCCCCGTCATCTAACGGCTCACCTAAACCATTCAGTACGCGTCCTAACCACTGAGAGCTTAGCTGCACGGTACTGTCACCATCAAGAGGGATGACTTTTGCACCTGCAAACAGACCGCCTAAACGGCGGATAGGCATGAGGTAAGCAATAGTGTGTTCAAAGCCCACAACTTGCGCTTCGATCATATCGCCTTCCGCGGTTTCTACGAGACAACGCTGCTCAAGCTTAAACCGACACCCTACGGCTTGTAACATTAAGCCGTTTACTTTTATCAATCGCCCTGTTACGCGAGCAACAGGGATTGAATCGAGCGAAGCCAAGGCTTCGCTCAAACGCTCACTTAATAGTTCATGGCTTAGGGTATTACTCATGTTCAGACTCTACCTGTGGAATACTGACTTCATCCAAAAGGTGTTGCTTTACATTGTCCATACAGGCTTCCAAGCGAGAGTCGCAGCTCGCATCCGCTTCTGCGTCATCAGTCACTAGCTGGCAACCACCAATAGGAAGCTCCGTATTAGGGACCAGTTTCCAAGATTGCGGCAAATCAGCATTGATGTGAGTAATGCGCTCTAAATCTTGCGGATTTAAATGCACAGTTACTGTTTCCGCTTTACCAGGCATGGCAGACAATGTCTCGTCCACCAAAGCTAGGATCTGCTGAGGCATTAAAGTGAGCTCGGCACGAATCACTTGCTGAGCTACCTTTTGTACCAGTTCACAAATCATATGGCGTTGTTGCTGTTCTTTTTCATCTTGCCAACGAGAAAGGGCGTGAAAAAGTTCATTGACAGGCTTCGCCGCCTCCAAAAAGCCTTGCTTTCCAGACTGCTCACCGGAAACAAAGCCTTTTTGGAAACCTTCTTTTTGGCCTTCCAACAGACCTTGTTGCTTGCCCTGTTCGATACCTTGGCGTAAGCCTTCCTCATGTCCTTGTTGCAAACCTTGTTGAAAACCTTCTTCAAGTTGCTGTTGGATATCTATTTGAGGTTCTTGCCAGCCTTGGTTATCTAGCCCGAATTCGTCTTCGATAGTCTTAGGTTGCGCTAAAGGCGGAAAACGGTGTAAACGATACCCGCTCGGAGGCAATCGCATAGTACTTGATTTTGTCTCTAGCATGACCTTACTCCACCGTTGGCTCTTCATAGAGAAGCAGCTGAACTTCACCAGATTCATCCAGCTCACGTACCATTTGCATGATGTCTTGACGTGCTTTTTGAACTCGACTTAACGCAACAGCGCCGCGTGCGTCCATGTCATCTTCTAGCGCTTTCACCATACGTTGCGGCATTGAACGCTTAATAGCTTGCTGTAAGGTAATATCGGAACCTTTTAGCGCGACTGCCCACAACTCTAGCGGGATTTGCTGCACCAACATGTCCATGGTTTCTTCGCGTTGTCGGCCAAGAACCATAAAGTCGAACATGTTTTCTTCGATTGCATTAACAACATCTTCATCATGCAACTTCAGCATTTCCATCAATGAACCACGGTCACCTTCAAAGCGGTTAATGATATCTGCAGCTTGCTTAACACCTGATAACGGCGTGCTTTGACTTGCGGATACTTTTTCGATGCAACGCTCAACGAGTTCATGCAAATCAACAGCAACTTGATGATCGATATCTTGCAATTGAGCAATACGGAACAAGATTTCGTCATGGTAATCTTGTGGCAAGTGCTTCAATACCGCTGAAGAGCTGTCTGCTGGCAAATACGCTAGAAAAATTGCTTGCATTTGTGGGTGCTCGTTCACAATGAAACGAGCGAGAGTTTCTGCTTCCACCCACTGTAAGCGCTGCATATTGTTGCGAATTTCATCGCCATATAAGGTATTCAATAACCCTTTTGCCAAATCGTTACCCAATGCTTTACGCAATGTATTAGATAGGTATTCCTTCGAGGCTCCTCGAATACCGCTGTGCTCACGAAAATCTTCAAAGAAAGTTTGAATAACACCACGAGCAGAATCGCTCTTAATGCCATTTAACTTCGCCATTGCACGAGTCACACGCTGGGTTTCATCACGGCTAAAGTGTTGCAAAACCTTCGCTGCGGCATCCTCGCCCATGCCTAATAGCACGAGCGCGGTTTGTTCAACATAACTAAGCGTCTGCTTTGATAGAACTGTGTTCATTGATGTTTACCCATTGTTTCAGTATTTCGGCTACGCGCTCTGGCTCTTCATTAGCAATAAGCTGTAGGTGTTTCAATTGAATTTCTAATGGCGAACCTGCTGGTGGTAGCATGTCGCTGTTTACATCTAAACCTGAAGAGGCTGAGATGCCTTTTTCAGATAGGCGGCGATCAAGTACTTCTTCATGCTCGCGTTCTTCACGCGTTTGCAAGTTTTCGTAGTCAGGTTCTTCCTGAGGCTCAGCAAAATTTAGCTCAGGCACAGGTTTATCAACGCCAGTTAGGTGCATGATTAATGGACGCAGTACGAAGAAGATCATCGCCAAGCCTAACAAGCCACCAATAACGTAGCGTATTGGCTGCTGTACTGTAGGGTCTTGCCACCACGGCAGTGCAGGAGGAGCATCAATTTCGATTGGGGTGAAGTTGAAACTCATTAAACTTAAGCTGTCACCTCGTGTGGCAGAGATACCAACAGCATCCATGATCATGTTTGAGATTTGCTCTTTATCGGCTTCACTCCACGCCACACCATCTGGCGAAGCTTTGGAGTTCAACAGAACCGAGACGCTAAGCTTTTCTATTTGGCCTTGTTGGTATTGAGTACGACGAACACTACTACCTACAGCATATTGACGATTCACTTCAGATCGCGCATTCGTGTTTTGGCTATCGTTCGTTTCCACTTCACCAGATCCTGTCACTGGCGGTTGGTTACTTAGAGAACCAGGAACACCCAACGCAATTTGATCAACCGAGTTGTTATGAATGGTGTGCTCATTACGCACAACCGGCGCGTTATCCAAAATTTCTTGTGTTTCTTCAACTTGGCTAAAATCCAGATCGGCAGCGACTTGTACTCGGAAGTTACTCGGCCCCACAATCGGCGTAAGCATATCTGCTGCGCGTTGGATGATCTGTTTTTCAACACTCTTCTGGTATTCAAGATATTTCGCATTTACTTTACCAGCTTCCGCAGAAGCGACATCCGCACTAAGAAGACGGCCATAC
>NZ_WXWS01000022.1:0-5650 GCF_009904715.1 Vibrio sp. V42_P2S4T144
GTGGTGCGCCGTGTAGACCACAGATAAGTATCAAAAATACAAATTATAAGGAGATAAAGATGAAATTTAGCCTTAAAGGTCTTTTGACTGTAGCAACGGCTGCCTCTGCTCTTGCTCTAGCGGGTTGCGGCGACAAAGAAGTAGACGTAAACAAAGTAAAAGTTGGCGTTATTGCTGGTGCTGAAGCACAAGTAGCCGAAGTTGCCGCTAAAGTAGCAAAAGAGAAATACAACCTAGACGTTGAGCTAGTAACATTTACCGATTACGTAACACCAAACGCCGCTCTGGATGATGGTTCAGTAGACGCGAATGCGTTCCAACACAAACCATACCTAGATCAACAAGTGAAAGACCGCGGCTACAAACTGGCTATCGCGGGTAACTCATTCGTTTACCCTATTGCTGGTTACTCAAAGCAAGTAAAATCAATTGATGAAATTCAAGATGGCGCACGCATCGCAGTACCAAACGACCCAACTAACCTAGGTCGCTCACTACTGCTTCTTGAGCAACAAGGTTTGATTACGCTACGTGATGGCGTTGGTCTACTCGCTACAGTACGTGACATCGTAGGCAACCCTAAAAATATCGAAATCATTGAACTAGAAGCCCCACAGCTTCCACGTTCATTGGATGACGTAACGCTATCTATCATCAACACCACTTACGCAAGCTCTATCGACCTATCGCCAGAGCGTGACGGCGTGTTCGTTGAAGATAAAGACTCACCATACGTAAACCTAATTGTCGCTCGCGAAGAAAATGTTAATGCGCAAAACGTACAAAACTTCGTAAAAGCTTACCAAACGGAAGAAGTTTACGAAGCGGCAAAAGAGCTGTTCAAAGGCGGTGTTGTGAAAGGTTGGTAATCCCACTTTTCAAAACATGACTGAAAACAACGTTCTAAACATAAACGTTCTAAACACAAAAGGGCTGATGTGAAAACATCAGCCCTTTCTATTTGTCTATCTACCCATTTAAGTAGCTTCAATTCGCTACTTAAGATGGTCCCAAGAGATATTCGACACGATTCGGCAGTCATCACACTTAAAATGAAATATTTCATGTAGTGGCTCATCGAGTAGCCACTCGCCATCGCATTTTGGACACTTGCGCGCTTTCTCGCTCTCCAGCGACTGACCACCGACACGATACTGGTAATAGTACGTAGGGATCTTCGTGATGTATTCGATACGGCCACGTAAGTCCCAACCTCGGCGAAACAGCACACTATCCACATCGCAAATTTCGTGCAGCGCCGCATGTTCCGCTCGGCAACCCCCTGCCATTTGGATTTCATCACACGCTTGCCACTCAGTCTGCCACTTAATGACGGCTTTATGGTCTCCATTAAGTGTTGGCTCATTACGATACAAAGGAATTGGCAACAGGGTTTCACCACTTCGCAAAGGCGAACACGTATGAACATAAGTCGTGTACAACACTTGCCAGCTAGGTGTCTCTTCTTCGGCTGCTTGTTCTGAATTCAAATCACGCCCTAGCATACGCATTTTCGGAGCAAGCAAAGACGCATCCGACAAACGGTTCATGCACACTTTGACGAAATCTGAGTGATAACGTGGATGCAAGCTGTCTTGTTCTGGGCAAACAACACGAACGAAAAATTCACCTTCTCCCATCACTATCGGGAATTCACGACCTAATACTTGGCCGTTGTAACGCAGAGCATCCATCAAGCCATTAATGGCTTTGTCTACCGCGCTGACGGTGGTGTTATCAAAACACTCAAACTGCAGCTCAACAACATACATACTTAGACGGCAGCCTCTAACTTATTCAAGAACTCAACCAATGAATCTGCCAATACATCACGTTTAGAGGTGCCCAAACGCTCTAGAATCACATTGCCAGTGAGGTTACAAATAGAAATCACATCCATTTCCTCATCTGTCGCTGCGATAAATACTGTTGGTTTAAGTTTCAAGCGGCGCTGCGTCACCAAATGACCAAGAATATTTTCTTGTAGACGCACGAAATCGTCATCGCTCCAGACTTGCAGCAGCGTCAACGAATTACCTTGCCAAGTTGCCTCCATATCGGCGCAGTATTGAGAACCATAAAAGGCTTTAACATCATCTTGCAGTGACAACTCAATCGCATTTTCCACATTGGTGAAATCGGCCATTTCATCACGTGCGACCGCTTTCCAAAGCACCTTTCCATCACGCTTCTCTTCGACACAAGGAGAAACAAGCTCTGCAAGCTCTTCACTGCTTGGCAACTCATTGTGCTTAGCTTGCCAAGCTTGTTGGTAGCGCAGGCTGAACTCTTGTAGCGCCTGAGTAACGTTTTGGGTCATGAAGGTCTCCTCATTCCTTATTTATCAGATAGCCGTACTTGCCGGATGGCAATTGACCAGCGGATTCAGTAAAATTCTCGCCATTCTAATCGAAAACGACCACAAAGTATGAGCAAATATTCTGACGCTAAAGAGCTTGCTGGCCTAACACTAGGTAAAACGACCGAGTATGCGAACCAGTATGACCCAAGCTTGCTGCAACCAGTCCCTCGCAGCCTGAACCGAGATGACCTCCAGTTAGGCGATACTCTGCCTTTCATGGGGCACGACATTTGGACGCTGTACGAACTGTCTTGGTTAAATAGCAAAGGTTTACCACAAGTGGCCGTTGGCGAAGTATACATTCCAGCCACCAGCGCAAACTTGATTGAATCGAAGTCTTTCAAACTGTACTTAAACAGCTATAACCAAACCCGCTTTGCAAGCTGGGAAGAAGTGACTGAGCGTTTAACACAAGACCTTTCTGAATGCGCAGGTGAAAAGGTGCTGGTTGAGGTGAATCCAGTGACCCACTATACCAATCAACCTATCGTAACAATGGACGGTGAATGTATTGATGACCAAGACATTAACATCACCAGTTACGATTTCGATGCCGATTTGCTTGAAGGTGCAGCAGGTGAAGTACAAGTTGAAGAGGTGCTACATAGCCACCTATTGAAATCAAACTGTTTGATCACTAACCAACCCGACTGGGGCAGTGTAGAAATTCGCTACCAAGGCGCAAAAATAGCTCGTGAGAAGCTGTTACGTTACTTAGTGTCTTTCCGCGAGCACAATGAGTTCCACGAACAGTGTGTAGAGCGTATTTTTACGGATCTAATGAAATACTGCCAACCAAGCAAACTGACCGTATTTGCCCGCTATACGCGCCGTGGAGGCTTGGATATCAACCCTTACCGCTCAACGGAACAAGATAAGCCAGCTCACAATCACCGTATGGCTCGTCAGTAAGCGCATAGGCAACAGAAATAAGTTCGGCAATCTAAAGGGTTGCCGGACGTTTTTATTGTCCAAGCATGTTACTATATCAAATGGCTTCAACCCGCATTTAAACGGCTAATTGAGGCTTTTCGCCGTTATCGCCATATCTAAAAACAGTTCGAGGGAACGAAAGGATGTTTTGGGACAGTTCGCGTCTATTCAAATTGATTGGCTTTCTTTGCTTGCTGTTTGTACAGCCACTTCATGCAACCATTTTATCGTCCGCGTTACTCAACGAAGCACAACAATTGGCGGAAATAGAACCATCACAAGCAAAACAAGCGGCAACCAACTATTTGTCACAGCGTGAGCTAACAGAACGCAAAGAAAGTGACAGCCCTTCAGCCATGTCTCGCGACGAAACAGATCGTAGCGTTCGCACACCAAGCAGCACCATCGAAGCGCACAAGATTATCGCTCAGGCAGATTACGCCATGGGTAATGTTCGTTCGGCTATCGAGCACCTAAATAAAGCGGAACGCTTAGCGCAAGAATATCAATTGCCGTACATGGACTTAGATCTCCAGCTGATGCGCAACCAAATGATTTGGATGTACGACGAAAACTACTCAAAAGCGGAAGACACGCTTAACCAAATTGAACAACAGCTCGATGAAGCCGATGCCGTATTACAACGCACCGACAGCGTTCGCTACCGACTAGTGATGCAAAGAGCACTCCTCGCTTCACATAGTGGCGATATCATTAAAGCGGAAAACTTGTACTCTGAAGCAAAGACCATGCTTGACGATAGCCGCTCTGAGTTAGCCTTGATCGACTACTACACAGCCGTCGGCGAGTTTTACCTCAATAGCAAGAAATACAATTTGGCTTTGTCAGAGCTGCTATACGGTTATTGGCAATCTATTGAAAGTAACAGTGGTGCAAGATTAGCAAAAGTGAATCGCCTTTTGGCTAGGCTCTTCCAGGAGCGACGAGTGTACGACAAAGCGATCGAATACTTATCTCAAGCCGCAGATTTTTATGACTCTTACCCTAGCTCTCCGATCCTAGCGGACGTCCTAGAGCAAATGGGCGACATCTACTTTTATCAGGGTAAGTTTAACCTTGCGTTAGTGCATTACTTCAACGTGCTTGACCATGAAAGTACCAGTAAGAACATCAATAGAATCATTAAAATTCGCTTAAGCTTGGCGGCTACCTACCTACAACTCTATAACTACGCGCTAGCAGAGCAGTACTTAGACCGCTCTAAAGAGCTTTTAGAATACACCAATATTCCTAAGCTTGAAGCAAAGGCTGCCCTGCTTCAGTCAGGTCTGGCTTATCATCAAAATGACAGTAAAGACGTCATTACTAATGCTAAGCTGGCGTTAGCACTTGCTGAAAAGTCACCTGAAAATAACAACTTCATTAAGCAGCAGTCATACCGTTTACTTGGGTTGGGTTACGAGCAGGCAGGCGAATACAAACTTTCTCTGCAAGCTTATAAAAAATACACCAACCTCGTTCGTCTAGAACAAAAGCAGCTTAACCAAATCAGTGAGGATGCGTTCCGTCAGCAAAAAGAATTTGCCGAACAAACCATCCATTACATCGGTCAATCAGAACGCTTAGAGCAAGTGGAAAGAGAGCATCGTAAATTCCAGAAAATCTCATTTGCATTGTTTATTACTGTATTGGTCATGTTTTTGTTCATTATGCGCCGTGGTGTCATTATGCAGCGCCAAGCAAGTGAAATCGAAAAACTGCGTAACGACCTCTTCACCCACTCTCGCTCTCGTTTACGTAACTTGCGTATGCTGAATGTTAAGCTTTCTCGCTCATTGAAAAAGTCGAGCGAAACTTTCGAGCAATGGCAAATGGGTGAATTGATCCACGAACCACTTAATGATCGCCTACGCTTTGTTATGATCGATTTGCCATTCTTACGAAGCATGTACGTCCATAACGGCTATAAGGCAGGTCTAGAACTAGAACGTGCATTTGGCGACTTCCTTGCGGAAAAAATAGAAAAACCGTCGCGTCTTTACCATTTCTCAGATGCGAACTTACTCTACATAGAACCGAACGCTGACCGTGATGCTTCTGCCGAAGTCATGTTCGAAAAATTCCAGACTTGGGTGGATGAGTTCGCACAGCAGCACAACGTCAATCGTATTATTCGTATGGGCATCAGCGATTATCCGTTCTTACCCCGAGCCTACACTGCAATTAACGATGAGGAATTACTCGATCTGTTGTTGCTTGCGACTCACATCGCACGAGAAGTCAGCTTGAAGGATAAGCAAAGCCACTGGGTGTTCTTAAAAGCCATCGATAATGCGCCTGCTGCTAGCTTTGCAACAGGTAACATAAGAACTGCCTGTCAACATGCCATTAGCC
>NZ_WXWS01000555.1:0-5643 GCF_009904715.1 Vibrio sp. V42_P2S4T144
GCTTTGATTCAGTTGAACGCTGTGACTATCTTGATTTGGCTCATCCTCTGTAGGTAGAAGCAAAGCGACCGAAAAACAAAACACAGCAACGATTAAAGCAATAAATTTAAACTGACTCATGAGAAACTAAGTAACAATAATAACGATTGTTATGTTATAACATATCTAGGATTATTTTTACTCAGTTTAGTAAACGTTTATTCAGTTCACTGGATTGGCTAAGAGAAGACCAGTCATTCAACCCATTCTCTTTGAGAAGGATCAATAATGAACACATTCAATTCAGCACTGATCGTTGCAGGAACACACGGAAACGAACTTTCTGGTATTTATTTACATAAACTAATCAAAGAAAAACGTTACTCTGTCAATAGATCAACCTTTTCAGCCTGCTCGATCATCGCAAACTCCGAAGCAGTAAAACACAACGTCCGATACATCGATACAGACTTAAATCGCGAGTTCTCAGCAATGAATAGCAATCATTGTCCTGATTTGCATGAAAGCAAGATTGCACATCAATTTATCGAGAAATATGCAAACCAAGAAAAACTGTTGATTGTTGACCTGCACAATACAACAAGCAATATGGGAGCGACGTTGATTTTGCTTTCTAACGATGTGTTTTATCGGAAACTGGGCGCGTACGTCAAACAACGAATGCCATCAGCACATGTCCTTTTCGAAGAGCGAAAAGAATGGCAAGAGCAACCTTACCTTTGTACTGCTGGGCAATATGGAATAATGATTGAGATCGGGGCGCAAGCACATGGTGCGCTAGAGTACAGTACGTTGGAGTTGATGAAACAGATGCTTACCGCAGTATTGGACTATGTTGAAAAGCACAACCTCAACCAAATAGGCTTACTGAGCGATTATGAGGCGTTTTTTTACACCGAAGAAATCAGGGTTCCACTTGATCAAGAGGGTATGCGGCAAGCACTAGTACACCCTACTATTTGTGGCAGAGATTTTGAGGCGGTCAAACCAGGAGCACCTTTATTAGCGACTTTCGCTGGTTATGATATCCATTGGAATGGCAAAGGGGAAATTTACCCGCACTTTATCAATGAGAGCGCCTACAGTACCGCAAATATAGCAATGGCCCTCGCTAAAAAAAGACGTGTTTCTTCCGTGTAACTTAAAGCAAGTAATTAGGCCACGTGTAACGTGGATACCTCACCCCATGAATAAAACTGTGCCTGAACCGCATAGGCAGAAAATACGGGTACTAACCCCACCCTAATACGGCAGCATAAGTGCCCTAAGCGCAGCTTTAAAAGAAACCCCACTAGAATTTTAAGGAGGTAAGACATTATGGTTAAAAGGAGAGTTTTCTCTTTTCTATCATGATGCCTTCTCCAAACATCGAAATAATCTATCTTCAAATTGGTCATCTAGACCGGAAGAGATCAGTTCTAGGCGGCTTTCTGAACACTCGTCTAGTTCAAACTCTGTGAGTCCATCTGATGTTAGATTGTAACCAAAAATACCGCTTCCCGTGATAAAAACCGCTTTCATTCGTTCGACCTTGAGGTCGAGCAGCAATAATCTCAGCTTTTGATGATCGAACACGTTTTCAGCGGAGATACGCCAACCGATACTGTAGAAACCTTCCCCCTGATTGGTTGCTTTTAGAATGCCGCTCTCAGGCATAGGCAACTCAGGAACAAGCGACTTTTTCTCTCTTTCACGATAAAGAACAGAGGGCGTTTTTTGCACGTCAATACGAGTCGCTCCCTCACATTCATGAAAAGGGATAGCGCCATGTTCAGCGAAAATCACTTTTGTTTCCCGCAGACCGAGCTTTGCTATATAAGCCGTCAGCTTTTGCTCATCTTCATCTTGATAGAGATCGCGCTTATTACCTACCACTGTATCTGCGATAGTGATTTGCTGGTTAAACGTTTCATGCTAAGTGTACTTAGGATCCGATAGTTTACGTGCATCGACTAAAGTAATGTTTTTTTGCAAAGCGAGAATTTGACGATAATACTCGGTCGATAGCACTTGCAGTACTTCTTTAGGATGACCAAGGCCTGTAGGCTCAATCAACAATCGATCTGGCCTTGCTTCAGACAATAATTGATTTAAGGCGATTTGCATCGGAAGACCTGCTGCACAGCACATACATCCCCCGGGGACCTCTCGAATAAACACTTGGTCTTGTTGTTTTTTTTGGCCTTGTAACAAGCTGCCATCAATACCAACTTCGCCAAATTCATTGACCAATACAGCCCAACGTTCATGACTCGGTTTATGGGTCAATAAGTGCATTATTGCCGATGTTTTCCCCACCCCGAGAAAGCCAGTGATGATGTTAGTCGGCACTCGCGAAATCAGTGGCTTATTAAAGTTCATTGGCAATTCTCCGGTAGCCTTGGACTAGTTCATGGTTGGCAGAAACGACGGATTCGGAAAAAGCTGAATATTCTGGCGGCACTTTAGAGATACTCTCTAAATCAAAACCGACACCAATATTGGTCATCGGTGGTACATGGAAATAAGCGGGTAAATCGAGGCCATCGACGACACAGTTATGACGAATAACACACCTCTCACCGATGACGCTATTGAACACGACGGAGTTGAAGCCAATGAAAACATCATCACAAACCTGGCAAGGACCATGAATAATCGAACGATGAGCAATGGATGAGCGCTCACCAATGGTCACCGCAGCCCCTGCCTTAGAGTGAATTACGACACCATCTTGGATATTGGTGTCACGTTTGATGACGATAGCTTCCATGTCTCCATGGTTATTAACTTCGTCAGCTCGAATAACAGCATAGGGTCCAATAAAAACGTTATCCTCAATAATGACTTTGCCACAGATAATAGCGGTTGGATCGATAAAGGCTGTTGACGACACCTGTGGCATATGGCCCGTTGGGTTTCTTCTTAACATAATGCTTCCAGTTTGTTTATGGCTCTTTTTTTACGGTCAGCGACTTAACGATTGAAGGATAAACGCATCGCTCCAGCTGGTTTATCGATGACTTTGTTATTGGCATAAACTAGCGCGCCATTGACCCAAGTCTTTTGAATTTGAGCTGAAAATTCATGTCCAGCAAAAGGCGACCAACCACAGTGATATAAACTGTTTTCGTTGCTAACTCGTGTTGGGGTATGAGCATCAACCAACACCAAATCGGCGTAGTAACCTTCACGAATAAAACCTCGGCCTTGAATGCCATAGCGAATGGCCGGGTTGTGCGCAGTTTTTTCGACTACTTGAGTCAAACTCATATGACCTAAACGGACATGCTCGAAGAGAGTAAGTAACGCATGCTGAACTAACGGCAGTCCGGCTGGAGCCTGCTCGTAAGGCACTTGTTTTTCTTGCCAAGTGTGAGGAGCGTGGTCTGTTGCAATGATATCTATTTGCCCCGTATTTAACGCTTTTAACAACGCATCGCGGTCACTAGGAAACTTGATTGAAGGATTACATTTGATCAAATTACCAAGAGCGCCATAATCTTTGTTGCTGAACCAAAGATGGTGAACACAAGCCTCCGCGGTGATTGATTTATCTCGAATGTCTCCCTCGTCAAAAAGTGCTAGCTCCTTCGCCGTTGTGATGTGCAGCACATGCAGTTGGCTGTGATACTTTTTGGCAAGTTCTACCGCATAAGAAGATGAAGCGTAACAGGCCTCTTCGTCACGCAAAATGGGATGGTCTTCGATAGTGAAACCTGGCTTCTTAAGCCTTTGCTTTTGCTGGTTTTGTTTAATAACAGTCCCACTTTCACAATGAGTAACAATGAGTACTGGAGAGTCACGAAAAATTGACTCTAACGCTTGCGGATCTTCGACTAACAAATTTCCTGTTGATGCCCCCATAAATACTTTCACACCACAATGTTGTTTGGGGTTAAGTTGTTTAATCTGTTCAAGATTGTCTTCGGTTGCACCGAGGTAGAAAGAATAATTCGCAAACGAGCTTTCTTTAGCGAGAGCGAACTTGCGCTCTAACGAGTCAATAGTCGTTGTAGCCGGACTAACATTGGGCATTTCCATGTAGCTTGTAATACCGCCGGCCACCGCTGCCCGCGACTCACTTGCAATTGTGCCTTTATGTGTCAGCCCTGGCTCTCGGAAATGCACTTGATCGTCAATCATGCCTGGCAGTAAATAAGCCCCTTTAGCATCAATTACAATATCTCCGTGTTGTACGGATATATTAGTAGCAATCTTGTCAATTCTTTGATCAACAATACGTAAATCTGTTTCGGTAATGGCTCTTTCGTTGACCACCCGAGCATTTTTAATCAATGTTGCTGACATAATTCATTCTTTAGATAATTTGAAAAGGTGGCCAATACTCGGTCACCTTGTGAAGTTATAAGGGGAAATCGTGTGTCCGCCTCATAGCGGGCGCTTTGCGCATTCATCGCAAACACAGGAAATCTCAAATTGTGGGCTAAGAACAGTGAAGCCTTCTTGTATGGCTTTCGCACATACGCTAGAAATAACATTGGCTTCAACCGCTATTTCACTAACCTTTCCACACTGAGAGCAAATCAAAAACTGTGGAACGCCATGCTCCTGATCGCACGCGATTTGAGAACAAACGACGTATTTACTAGATGTATTGAGCTTATGGACAAAGTGCTCTGCTTCAAGGAAATCTAGCATTCGATAAACCGACATCGCTTGAATGTTTTGAGAAAAGTTGTGATTGCAGTAGTCAACTAGTTCGTAGGCAGAAAGCGGCTTCTCCGCATATAGTAGTGAAGTCAGTATCAATTTCCGTTTAGTAGTAAGTTGTTTACCTCGCAGCAGGCAGATTTTCTCTACCTGCTTCATGACGTCATCTACCGTTTTGAGCTTTCTCATATCTCTAGATGAAATCCAATGTGAGTAGTAAGCGACGTTCATTGTCTGCAACATGTGGAGAGCGATGTATAACTCCAGTGGCTTCATTGCCTTCCCAACCACTTCCTTTGAGCAGGGCAACATCGCCAGGCTGCATTCGTCGTATTGCACTTTCAGAGTCGTATAATCCCGATAGGTGATCAGGTTGACCAAGACTACCGGCACCGAGTTTTGGGCGATCAATGGTATCGTTGGTTAACCATTCGGTCGCTCGGCCGGTATAAGTTATGACAAGTCTGCAAGGCACACGATCAAAGTGAAATTTCGGGCACATCGGGCTGTCTAGGCGAGTTAGTCTCAAACCTGCTTCTTTAACCTCAAACAAACAGCAGAACATATCGACGATTAAAGCAACATCTTCACTCAGCGCATCAGCACACGCATAGCCCTCTAACTTGCTTCGTACCCATTGTGCAGCATCATCTGGCGTGACACTTTGTACCAGTGCCAATCTAGGCTCCTGAGCCAGCATCAGATTAATGTCCTTCGTCAACTCTTTCGAGAGCGTTCGCTGCCATATGGCAATATTGTGCTCTGGTTTGTAGATGTCGCTAAGTATGTTCGCTGATGTCGATATCGCCAACGATGATGTTTTTTGGACACGAAGCGGGTTCTCAACTACATCAATGCTCATATATCTTCCTCCCAAGCGTTAAAAAGGTCAGGTAAAGGTTTTAATAACGTTGATTTTCTAGGGCTATGAGACCTAGTAATCGTTACGATTTCGCTCTAGTTCACGGACATATTGACACAGTCCCACCC
>NZ_WXWS01000493.1:0-5626 GCF_009904715.1 Vibrio sp. V42_P2S4T144
CTTAAGTACTCAGCACATAAATAGCATCGCTTAAACACATAAAACGAAATAACCAGAAGCCACAAGCTTTTTCGTAATAAGCCTCATAACATTGGATGAATCAATTCGCATGGAAGAGCTCAAAAAAGACATTTCACTCACATCAGGTATCGCACAGTTATCCACCACATTAATGGGAACTGGGCTGTTTATGATCCCGGCTATCGCAGCAGGTATAGCTGGCCATTTTTCACTATGGGCTTGGATTTTATTGTTCATCGCGATTTGTCCTATTGCGCTGACTTTTGCTCAACTGGGTAAACGATACCCCAACGCGGGCGGAACAGCCTTTTTTGTACGCAAAGCCTTTAACGCCAAGCTGGAAAGTAGTGTCGCTTGGCTATTTGTTAGTGTCATTCCGGTAGGGGTTCCGGCCGCGATTGCACTCGCCGCAGGCTTTCTACAACAAATATTGCCAGAGCCTATTAGCAACAATCTGTTTGCACAAGTTCTCACGGTAGTACTTCTTGTGTTCGTCAACTTGATGGGCACAAAATCATCAGGTCATTTACAAACTCTTATTGCTTTGAGTGTCTTCGCACTTGTTGGCGCATTTTTATGGAAAGGCGACGTTAACAGCGCCGATCTTGTGATGCCCGCCATCACACAAGAGTCAATTTGGCCTATTACCGCAGCGTTAGGCGTGATGTTCTGGTGTTTTGTTGGCATAGAGGCTTTTGCCCATATGGGGGAAGAGTTCAAAAACCCTCAAAGAGATTTCCCTATTGCCATTGTGGTCGGTTGTTTTGTAGCAGGGGCTACCTATTGGGCATGCTCTGTCGTTATTTTAAAATTTGGTGCGTATGGTAACGCTCAATTTGATAACGCATCCATCCCCTGGCTTAGTGCCCAACTACTAGGCGATGGAGCCAAATGGATAATCAGCTTGATAGGTTTCTCCGCTTGTTTCGCGAGCGTTAACTTATACACACAGAGCCTAGCGCGAATGGTCTGGGCTCAAGCTCGTGAACATCGTCCTTCTAGTCCACTAGCCAAGATTTCACGTCGTGGTGTCCCTTTCTCAGCCACCATATTAGTTGGCGGCATATTATTGATATCTTGTGTGATAGGAACCCTATCACAGCTCGATCTGGAGTTTTTCCTAAAACTCGCAAACAGTGTATTCGTTCTGGTTTACATGTTGGCGATGTTAGCCGCTTTTAAATTGCTTCGAGGATTTGGTAAAGCGCTTGCGGGACTTTCTCTACTGCTTTGTACCGGTGTTTTTATATGTTTAGGCTGGTCAATGTTTTATGCACTTGGCATTTTTACTCTACTTTTACTGCCTTGGAAACAGTGGCGACATAAGCGACAAATACGTGTAGTTGAATAGTCATCGCGTCCCGTTTCGAAATATGTGAGCTAAACGTTGGATACCAGCGTCTATGTTCTCTAACGCGATATTGCCGTAACCAAGCACGGCACCATGCCAGTGACGTGCTTGAAAATCTGGGTGTTCATAATAGCTCAAAGGTCGCAAGATGATCCCTTCATGCTCTGCTAGTTTTGTAAAACGCTGCTCATCCATACCGTCTTGCCATTTCAACGTAATATGAAGCCCCGCCGCTTGGCTAACGACGCAAACACGGTCGTCAAAATGCTGTTGAATGGATACATGCATCTGTTCATGCTTAGTTTTGTACAGTCGACGCATTTTTCGAATATGACGTAATAACCCACCTTCAGTAATAAAATCTGCCAATGCTTCTTGTGTATGCGTCGGCGAATCACCACTTAACGCATCCTTAACCACTAAGCATTGCTCTACTAAACGTTCAGGAACTACAAGGTAGCCAAGCCGCAATCCGTTAAACATCACTTTACTGAAGGAACCCACATACAACACACGCTCATCTCGACCCATTTGAGCCGCTAGCCCCTGTAAGCTGGTATAGGGACGATGAGCAAACTGAAATTCGCTGTCATAATCATCCTCGATGATCCAACTTGATTGTTCGACCGCCCAGTTGATGATCTTTCCTCTTTGCTCGGTATTGAGTGTGGTGCCCATCGGATATTGATTACTTGGTGTAATATACAGCGCATCGGCATCGCTTGAGGTCACCGCTTCCACATCAAAACCTAATTTCTCTGTTACGAACAAAGGCTCAAATTGATAGTTTTGGAACTGAATCAACTTCCGCATTTGCGCGTAACCTGGTTGCTCCATCAGAACCTTATCACCTTGTTTGAGCACTACCATCGTCGCAATTGACAACGCTTGCTGCGCCCCAGAGGTAATAATAATGCGCTCTGGATAACAATTCACTGAACGGCTTGATGCGAGGTAGTCAGCTAAAGCACAGCGCAATGCCCAACTACCCTGAATATCTTGATTCCCCAACAAGCAAGTACGAGACATATGGCGAGTGAGTAACTTTTGCCATTGCGCCATCGGAAATGCGTCCAAATCCGGTACACCCGGTGCAAATGCGCGGTTGATATCAAAGTGAGCTTTCGGTGATGAGTCTCTCTGAACTGAACTAGGTTCAGGCAAGTACTGCTCTGGCAGTTCTACGGCAACATAAAAACCAGAACCTTTTTGGCTGTTCAAGTACCCTTCCGCCACTAACTGTTCGTAGGCAGAAATCACGGTATTCCTACTTAGATTAAGCTCTTGTGAAAGCTTCCGCGTAGAAGGCAGCTTCCCATTCTTCATCCACAGTCCTTGAACAATTTTCTTGCGAATAGCAAAAAACAACGCTTGCTGACGCGTTCCATCACTGTCTTTTAAATGCAGGTCACCGATATCAATCAAAGACAAACTGGATCCATCCATTAGTTAAAAGTGGCTCTCTTTAAGCTACCAGTTAAACGCTACATTGCAATCAAAGAATGAGGATCAATCGCTCGTAATCGTGAGCAAACAAGGAGAGAAAATGCTATCCAACACCAATAGAACGGAAATTAAGAAAGGCGCACATAAAGCCGTCTCTGATGTTAGCAAACTGCACGCCATCATAGATGAAAGCCTAATCGCTCATATTGCGATAACCAACGAGTCAGGCCCTGTGGTCATCCCTATGCTGGCATGGCGTGTCGATGATTACGTGTATATCCATGGCGCCAACAACAGTCGACTGTTACGCTCACTCAAACAAGGAGTGCAAACGTGCTTAACCTTTACTTTGTTTGATGGTTGGGTATTGGCTCGAAGTGCGTTTCACCACAGTGCGCATTATCGCAGTGTTGTGGTCTTTGGCCAGTTTGAGATGGTGGAAGATAACCAAGAGAAAGACAGGTTGCTGAATCACTTTATTGAACAGATCGCTCCGGGGAGAACAGAACAAGTCCGTTTGAGTAATGAAAAAGAACTCAAAGCCACCATGCTGCTGCGTATTCCACTCCTAGAAGCATCAGTGAAAATCAGCAATTTTGGCGTCAACGACGATGCGGAAGACATGGACATCCCTGTTTGGGCAGGTGTCCTACCCTACCGAACCGTCGTAGGTCCACTGCAAGCTTGTGACGATTTGTATGAAGGTATCGCAGAGCCAGACTACCGCAGTGCCTACTCTAACCGTTGGCAGGAATAAGCACCGTAAAACGTGCGCCGCCTAAGTGACTCTCGCCGACAGAAAGCTCCCACCCCAGTTGCCGCGCTGCACTGGTAGCGATGGCAAGCCCTAAACCAAAGCCTTTCATGTCGGCGTTGCGGCTTTTGTCTAAGCGCGAAAATGGCATAAATACTTCTTCTCGCATCGCCTCAGGGATGCCCGGACCATCGTCCTCAATATCGATGCTCCAGCAATCCGCTACCGTTCGAATCGTCACCTCAACGCAGGACTCACCATAACGCTTGGCGTTTTGCAGTAAATTATCGAGGACAAGGTTACCCAAAGTAGGCTGAAAGTGAATCAATTGGTTCGCGAGTTTATTTTCTGCTCTCAACATGGCGGACTCTAAGCCTAGGTAATTCATGCGGCTTTTACACCAAAGTGGCAGTTCCATGGTTTCAACAGAATCGATCCATGAGTGGTTTTTCACACTCAAGCGAGACAGCATGACAATGTCGGACGTTAAATCCGTCACGACATCAACGTATCGTTCAATATCGTCATGTAACTCTGCCTGCATTTCACCACTCGTGCGTCGAGCTAAATCCGTCGCTAGCTGAATACGACTCAGCGGAGTGCGCACTTCATGAGGAATAGCTTGAGTAAAGATGTGTGTTTGGCGCACTCGTCTCTCAATCTCTTCAGACATGCAGTTGAAGCCTTGGGCGAGCTCTTTCACGGGTTGCGAAAATTGCTTTAGCTCGACTCGCGTATTCAACTCACCAGAACCAAATTGTTGTTGCGCAGCCGTTAGTTGCCGAATTTGGCGGTCAAGACGTCGTACAGGTATGTAAACCATAATGCCTAAACTGCATACAACAACCAAAAGTAGAGTAAGTATAAATACAATCTCAGAATCTTCATTCCAATCAACGTGTGGGCTAAAGAAATCCGTTTTTTCTTTGAAAACTAAACTCTTCGAAGTGTTAGGCAAAGGGAATACCGCAGCATAGGTACTGCCATCAATAAGATAAACAGGTATCCCTTGCATACGGTACAGCAGATTACAATCTCGACAAGGCGGTGATCCGTCCCAGTTTTCAACCAATGTTAAATCAAAGATAAAGAAATCTTGCTTGCCGTTTTCGGTTAACTTCTTGTAGAGAGAATCCGGAGTGCCTCGTTGCTCAATGTATTGATCGACAAAATAAGCACCGTCACTCAAAAAAACACCGACTTCTGTTTTGCGCATGTACTCTTCCCCCATAAAGAGAAACAAAGCAACAGTCAGCGCAAGGCCGGTTACTAACCCCACATATAGACGAGTAAACAGGGAAAACACGCGTCATTTACCTGTCAGCATGTAGCCGTGGTGACGTATGGTTTTAATGGTAGCCGTATGGATATGAGCCTTGGAGAACTTCTTCCTTAGCGAGGATATACGCATATCAATCGAACGATCAGTAATGCAGTATTCAATGCCTCGGGCAAGACGACAAAATGATTCACGAGATACTGGCTTATCGACATTCAGCATCAGGAGCTCTAAAATTTCAAACTCAGAACTCGTTAAACCAATATCTTTTTGCAAATAAAATGCTTGGGAGCGACGAAGACAAAGACTAATGCCATATCGGCTCAGCTTTTCTTCTTCAACGATATCAACTTGACGACAATAGCGACGCAACGCTGCTTCAATACGGGCGAGCAAAATATTACCTTTTATCGGTTTGGTAAGGTAATCATCAGCACCGAACTTAAATAAGCTCACCTCGCTCATTTCATCATCGGTCGCAGTCAAAACAATGATAATACCATGATAAAACTTACGCGCCTCTTGGCATATTTCTGCGCCATTTTTTCCTGGTAACATCAAATCTAACAGCACTAGGTCCGGCTTGAGCCCCTTAATCGTTTCTAATGCATTTTGACCGTTATCGATGACAGTTACCGTATATCCTTCGGCTTCGAGGTACATTTTGGTTAATCGAGCAATCTCTGAGTCGTCTTCTACCAGTAAGATTGTATTACCCACCATGAATCATTTACTCCACCAATATGATGGAGGGAGTATATCGCTCGCCCTATAC
>NZ_WXWS01000338.1:0-5624 GCF_009904715.1 Vibrio sp. V42_P2S4T144
CAACTATAGAAGCCAATATGTTTTGCAAAAAAACGCCTACGAACTCATCCAATATACGACAGAATCGCTTGGTGATCACAAACTGTGATGCGAACGATCTAAGAAGGTTCTGCCCCAAAGTGAGTCAGAGCAACTTCGAACTTGAACTTAAACATCTCTATTTTGGTGACCTTTACCGCATGTTTAGAGCTAAATCTGTGTGGTTGGATTTTCGATATCATTTACACATCTCTGTAGTGGCGAATGTTGTCATGCTGACGATAGTAAGAACTTACCCCTGTAACGTGCAAAGGCAAAAATCATATAAGGTGTAACATTTATGACAAAAAAGGTTCATATAATCTAAAATAAACAAGCTAGGTGATAATAGATAAGGATCGTGTCCAATGAAAAAATTTATGTTAGGTGAAGATACTCTCTTAGATTCTGATAGCGCTGAATATTTTTGGATCAGGTGGATGGTTGGAGAGAGATATTCAGTGAATAAGGTTTGTGACGCAATAACTAGAGCTTTTGGCGGCGATAAAGAAACATCTATTGCGATGCTAAACGTCTCGCTGGGAAAACAAACAAAATACTCGTTGGTGGAACTGGTTAAAAGCAAACAAAGCCCAGTGCACATATAAAAAAGCGCCAATTAAGGCGCTAAAGCAATGTTGCTAAGAACTGACATGGAGTACAAGAAGTCTGTACAATCTAATGATGAAGCGACATTGTTGCATGCACCTGACACCTTGATGAAAATGCTGTTTCATGTGATAGCCATGACACTACACAATCATAACGAAAGCATATCACGACGTTATTTTTGCTTTTAGACAAACTAATTTCTACCCCTCTGCATAAGAAAGCATTGCTCCCCCGTCCCTCATCGCGTTACGTCGCCACATAATCACACAGTTAAAAATTGCATATACGAGATGAGAGCCAACGTGGCTTTTCTCTTCCGGTTTATGAATTTTTGGTTACTATCTTTGGCAACATCAATTTCCTACGGCTATTTTAGTAGCAGAACGCTCAATAAGGAGATTGACATGCGTATGTTTAAGTTAGGTTCACTACTTGCGGCAGGGTTAGTGCTTGCATCACATCATACCCACGCTAGAGATCAAATCAGCATTGTAGGCTCATCGACGGTTTACCCGTTTGCTACCGTTGTGGCTGAACGATTCGGGAAATCCACTGACTTTGCAGTACCGAAAATTGAGTCAACGGGCTCCGGTGGTGGTCTAAAGTTGTTCTGTGCTGGTGTTGGTGAAAATTCACCAGATATCACCAACGCATCTCGAAAGATAAAGTCCTCGGAAATAGAACTGTGCGCAAAGAACGGTGTTAAAGACATTGTCGAAGTAAAGATTGGCTACGACGGTATCGCGTTTGCCAACTCGGTCAAATCTTCTCAGCTGAATGTTTCCATCAAAGACATATACATGGCCCTAGCAAAAGTTCTGCCCGATGAAAACGGTGAGTTAAAGCCGAACCCTTACTCAACTTGGAAGCAAGTTAACAGCAGCTTACCCGATGTTAAAATCGAAGTTTTGGGACCTCCGCCAACATCAGGTACTCGAGACGCGTTTGTCGAATTAGTCATGGAAGCGGGGTGTGATACCAACCCTGTCATGAAGGCGATGAGCAAATCAAACAAGGCTCAATATAAAGCCGCGTGTCACGGTATTAGGGAAGACGGCGTTTTTGTTGAAGCGGGTGAAAATGACAACCTAATCGTGCAAAAACTATCTAGCAATCCAGCCGCTTTTGGTATCTTTGGCTTTAGCTTTTTAGACCAAAATCAAGATAAAGTGCAAGGTGCAAAGATTAATGGCGTTGCTCCCACGTTTGAAGCCATTGGCGACGGTTCGTATCCAGTATCCCGCTCACTATTCTTTTATGTGAAAAAAGCACATGTGGGAGTTATCCCTGGCATTGCAGAATATGTGAATGCATTTACGCAAGAAGATGCAATTGGTGAAGACGGTTATTTAGCTGACCGAGGGCTGATTTCTTTGCCTCTCAAGGAGTGGGAACAAGTCCGTAATGATGCCAAAAATCTAACGCCAAATTTGTAGAGCTATGTACATTTTCTTTGTCGTTCTGCTGTGTGCAGCTTTGAGCTTTCTGTTTGCGAGATGGAAAGCACTCAAAGTTGCACAGAATTTAGGAGGAGCACGTTACCTACATTCATTGCCAAATTACTACGGTTGGTACGCAATGTGGATGACAGTGCTCCCTGTGTTCGTCTTCATGCTATTCTGGCAAATCAGTGAGCCTTGGCTTGTTCGTCATCTTACTCTTGAACATTTTACTTCGCTCATTCCAATCTCGGAGACCGGGACGACGAGGGACCTGCTTTACGCCAAAATTCAAGCTCTCGACACACAAACAAGCGCCGATGCGAACTATCAAACTCAGTTAACTGAAACCCATGCTTACTATCGAGCGCTGAATGAACTCAGTACGACGATTAAAATTTGGAGCGCGATACTGCTCATCGTCTCCACATCGATAATAGCGCTTTACAAAATAAAAGCAGGATTCAGAGCGCGCCCTCATGTCGAGAAAACAATTCGGTTCCTTCTTGCAGCAAGTTCCACTATCGCAATATTAACGACGATTGGTATTGTGTTGTCCGTTTTGTATGAGTCCATTCTTTTCTTTTCTCAAGTCCCTATCAATGAGTTTCTTTTCGGCACACATTGGTCACCACAAATAGCCATTCGAGAAGACCAGCAAGGCGCTAGTGGGTCTTTTGGGGCAATACCTCTATTTATGGGGACTTTACTCATCACGGTTATTGCAATGTCAGTTGCTGCCCCTGTGGGGCTATTTAGTGCTATTTATCTCGCAGAATATGCACCAGAAAAAGCGAGAAACATAATTAAGCCCATGATGGAAATTCTTGCGGGCATACCAACCGTTGTTTACGGCTTCTTTGCTGCACTCTTTTTAGCGCCCGCTATCCGCAATGTGGCTGAATCACTTGGTAGTCAATCCGCCTCATCTGAGAGCGCTTTGGCCGCAGGGGTTGTAATGGGAGTAATGATAATTCCCTTCGTGTCCTCCCTGTCTGATGACGTGATAAGAGCCGTTCCCCAAAGCCTTCGAGACGCATCATTAGCAATGGGTGCGACCCATTCCGAAACGATTAAAAAAGTTGTTTTACCCGCTGCTTTACCTGGGATTGTTGGTGGGTTACTTCTCGCAGTGTCAAGGGCGATTGGGGAGACTATGATTGTAGTGATGGCTGCTGGTTTGGCTGCCAACCTCACCGCTAATCCTCTGGAATCCGTCACGACGATCACGGTTCAGATTGTCACCTTATTGGTGGGCGATCAAGAATTCGATAGCGTTAAAACACTCGCCGCGTTCGCACTAGGTTTAACGTTATTCTTAGTCACTTTGTGTTTGAACGTTGCTGCTTTACGCATCGTGAAGAAGTATCGAGAGCAATATGAATGATCCTTTATTAAAGTTGTCTCAGGACAAAAACACGCGAGTCCGTCACTCGTTAAAACAACGGCGAAAATCGGAAAAGCGGTTTAGACTTTATGGTGTTCTTTCGATCTTCTCAGCACTGTCATTCCTAATTATCTTGTTCATTGCCATTTTCTCAACGGGTATCGGCGCTTTGAAAACAACCGAGATAAAAATGACCTTTAAAATTAATGGTGAAGCAAGGTTAGACTCACCAAGACAGCTACTTAGAGATGCACTCCGCAGTGAATTCAGATCTGCACAAACACGCTCTGAACGGAGAAAACTCTACCAATTTCTGTCACCTGAGTCCGAGTATCTTCTAAAGGAAGCAATTGACAAAGCTCAGGCGAGAACTACGCAGCTAACCTTGTGGCTGCCAGCGGGAGATGCTGTTAATCAATATACTAAGCGCAAAGCCACCATGAACGACAGCCTCTTTTCTGACCGTGAGAAAAGTTGGTATACACAACTGGAAGCTCAAGACCGTATTCGAACAAGTTTCAATTGGTACTTTTTCAACAATGGGGACAGTAGGAATCCTGAAGTTGCGGGTATTGCTGGCGCATTCATGGGTTCAACATTCACGATCATTACTGCATTAACTCTGAGTTTTCCGATTGGCGTTGGGGCGGCCATCTACTTAGAAGAGTTTGCGCCTAAAAATAAACTGACTGACATCATTGAAATTAACATCAATAACCTAGCAGCTGTTCCCTCCATTGTTTTTGGGTTACTGGGGCTTGCTATTTTCCTCAATGTTTTAGGCCTCCCTCGGTCTACACCATTAGTCGGGGGCTTAGTACTTACATTGATGACACTGCCTACCATTATTATCTCGAGTCGAGCTTCTCTGAAATCTGTACCTCCATCAATCCGCGATGGCGCATTAGCGATGGGGGCTTCGAAAACTCAAGTGGTGTTCCATCATGTTGTCCCTCTTGCGCTTCCCGGAATGTTTACTGGCTCCATCATAGGCATGGCACAAGCACTTGGTGAAACTGCACCACTGTTAATGATTGGTATGGTTGCCTTTATCGTAGATATTCCGCAAGGTTTTCTTGATGCGGCAACCGCTTTACCCGTTCAAATTTTTCTTTGGTCAGAGAACCCAGAAAGAGGCTTCGCAGAACTTACGTCCGCAGCCATCATGGTTTTGTTGTTTTTCTTGTTTTTGATGAATGGCGTAGCACTTTATTTACGTAAAAAGCTAGAAAGGAGGTGGTGATGATGGAAGGGAATACATTTGAGTCTTTAAACTTATCGAATTCAAAACGTGTAAAGGATGCTTTTGAAACGTACCAAACCATTGGTGCTTATCAATCTGCCAATCCGAGTATGACCGCCAGCAACCTCAATGTGTACTATTCAGGTACCCAAGCGCTTTTCGATGTAAGTTTAGATTTGGGACAGCAAGAAGTGCTCGCTATGGTCGGTCCCTCTGGCTGCGGTAAATCCACTTTCTTACGTTGCCTCAACCGTATGAACGACACCATACCCACGTGCCAAGTGACCGGTAATATGACGCTAGATGGCAACGATATTTTCTTTCTAGAGCCAGAAGAACTTAGAGCCAGAGTGGGAATGGTTTTTCAGAAACCGAACCCTTTCCCAAAATCAATTTATGACAACATTGCTTATGGTCCTAAACTGCACGGCTTAGTGGATACAAAATCTGAGCTCGATGATGTGGTAAAGGCGTCATTGCAAAAGGCTGGGCTTTGGAATGAGGTATCCTCAAGGTTAGATTCGCCTGCGACTGGCTTATCCGGCGGGCAACAACAGCGCCTTTGTATTGCTCGCGCGATATCTATCAGCCCGGAAGTGATATTAATGGATGAACCATGCTCAGCACTGGATCCTATTGCCACCTCTATTATCGAGAAATTAATCCTAGAGCTGAGAGAAAATTACGCTATTGGCATTGTGACGCACTCAATGCAACAAGCGAGGCGTGTATCCCAGAGAACGGCATACTTCCATTTAGGTAAGTTAATTGAAGTTAACCCGACAGAGCACATTTTTAAACATCCGGAACATGAGCTAACCAAAGGCTACTTGCAAGGGCATTTTGGATAGTGCGCGGATGATGAATATTGGTGAGGGAATGAACATGGATAAAGTTCTTTTTATTTGTAAACACAATGCTGGAC
>NZ_WXWS01000491.1:0-5596 GCF_009904715.1 Vibrio sp. V42_P2S4T144
TGATATATATCAACATTTAAAATCAATTAACGAACATAGTGACGAGATTTTGCTCAGTCCAGTTGAACTAATGGTTAATTTATAAGACTATTTCTTGATTGATTATTTTTAATAATTATCATTCTTGGTCTTTGAATAGTTTCGATGAATAATTGGCGCAAGGTTTTGATGAGACTAACTTTTCGCCTTATTTTGAGTAGCATGTATTGACAAAAACATAACTGAAAATTACACATTACGCAGTGTAAAGACGTTATGGTTTGGAACTCGACATGATATTAAATAGTCGCAATACATATACCCAAAGCGCTTTCAAGTGCAGCGCTTAGCAACCTGATTTCTAGGTTTTCGCTAATCGAACCGCATCGGCGAGCCGGGTATAATGCTAAGAATGATTTCATTCTGGCCTCATTTAATAGTGAGTTAGATGGATTTACAAAGAGAAGAGCTTAAAATATGCCAAAGCGTAGTAAAGAAGATACCGAAATCACTATCCAAAAGATCATGGATGCCGTTATTGATCAGCTACTCAGATTAGGTTACGACAAAATGTCGTACACGACGCTAAGCCAGCAGACAGGTATATCGCGTACCGGTATTAGCCATCACTTCCCTAAGAAAACGGACTTCACCGCCGCACTGGATGGCCGTATCTTTAAAATGTTTATTGAACACTTAGAGTTTGATAAAGGATTAAATGCATTTTCACAAAGTTGGATTAAAGCGCTGGAAGATGCTGAGTTTCTCGCGATTTTACGACTGCTATTCCATCACATTGTCACCGCTGAAAATGCGCAAGAATTTGCTGCTAATGGTATTGACCGCTTATACAAAATGGTTGAAAGCCAGTTTGGTGCGGGTGGTGACAAAGAGCTTGAGTGGTTGATTGGTCGATCATTGATCCAAATGAGCAAGTAATAGCCTTTAAAGAACCAAATTCTGCCACTATCAAAGCAAAGGCCCGCAATTCTCATATTGCGGGCCTTTGTCGTATCAAAGTGTTTTAGAGACGGCTTAGAGGAGATACGCTTTATGCTGCGGCATGCACTTGAGGGAAGTCTAGCGTCGGATGTTTTGTCACAATAGATCGATAGCCATAAACTTGCTCAATGCGCTCTGACGTTAGTGCATTCCATGGCGTGTCATCACAAACTAGTTTCCCGTTATGCAAGAGTACAAGGCGGTCTGCGTACTGAGAGGCTAGATTCAAGTCATGTAACACCACAACCACCGCTGCGTTTTGTGCTTTTGCCGTTTCACGAGCAATCTTTAACGTGTTGTGTTGGTGGGCGAGATCCAACGCTGAGGTAGGTTCATCAAGCATTAAGATTCGTTTTTCGCCAGATTGATGTAGTTGTGTCATCACTCGTGCTAGATGCAGTCGTTGCTTTTCTCCACCAGATAAAGACGGGTACAGGCTTTCTGCTAAATGCAATACGTCGGTTTGTTCCATGTAATGTAAAGCCAGTTTAGTGGTTTCTTTATTGGACAGTGATAGCGGTATTGCCCCCAGCTCTACTACTTCTCTGGCTAGAAATGGGAAGGTTAAGGTGCTGTGCTGCGGGAGCATTGCAATATGTTTGGCGCTTTTTTCAGGCTCCCAATCATGCTTTTGTTTACCGAAGTAGGTGATGTGATGATTCGAAGAGATCTCACCGCATAGAAGCTTGAGCAAAGTACTTTTACCTGCGCCATTGGGGCCGAGTAGGGCGGTCACTTCACCAGCTCGGATATCAATGTTGATGTCATCGAGCACCACACGGTTGCCATACGTCATCGAAATGTTTTTCCCCGATAAAACGATCTGGTTCATTACAAAATCTTCCCTTTTTGCTGGAACAATAAGTAAATGAAAAAGGGCGCGCCAATCAATGCGGTCACGATTCCAACTGGTAATTCAGCTGGTGCCACGGCAACACGAGCAAACATATCTGCGGCAGTAAGAAGCAGTGCTCCCATTAAGGCAGATATTGGTAATAGCGTTCGATGGTCAGGCCCAGCGAGCATGCGCCCTAAGTGAGGAATCACGAGCCCAATAAAGCCAATTGCACCACTGATGCTCACCGTAATACCAACACCCAGTGCAGAAAGTAAAATAAGCTGACGTTTGAGTTTTTGAACCGGAACTCCTAAGTGTCTTGCTTCTGATTCCCCTAACAACAGAGCATTCAGCGCCATCGACTTCTTCTGAAACCAGAGCAATAGGATGACGAGTGTTACAGCAGATAGAGCAATCCCTGACCAATTTGCACCAGCTAATGAGCCCATCGACCAAAGCGTCAAGTCTCGCAGCATCTGATCATCTGCGATAAAGTTCATGTAGCCAATCGCAGCACCCGAGAGCGCGCTGATGGCAACGCCGGCTAACAACATAATTGTAACTGAGGTACCAAACTTACTTGTGCCGAGTTTATAAACGAGAATAGTCGTTAGTGCACCGCCAATGAAAGCAAAAAGAGGCAGAGCCGCTAAGTTCATTAGTTGCGGATAGTTTTGGCTAAATTCAGCAAATACAACAATAGCGAATGCACCACCAAGAGCAGCGCCAGCAGACACACCAATGATACCAGGCTCGGCTAATGGGTTACGGAACAAGCCCTGCATAACCACACCACAAATTGCTAAAATGGCGCCGATGAACATACACAAAATGGTGCGAGGCAATCGGATTTCGTTAATGACCAACTGAATGTGAGGAGCGAGATCAGAACTGCCTCCCGTTAGGCTACGCAAACTGTCAGCAAAGCTAATGTTCATTGGGCCAACGGTAATAGAGGCGATAGCAATAAATGCTAAAAATCCACTAAGCACTGATAACGTCGTTGAAAGGGGGATGCGTCTTAACAACATGTCATGTCTCTATGGGTAAAGCAGTGCATTCAAGCGTTTAGCTTCTGCAAGGCTTTTAAGGCCCAAACCACCTACCAGAGCATGGCCATCAATCGTTATGATGTCTTTGTTCTTTCCAGCGGGTGTTGCAGCAAGAAGCGGCATTGCTTTTAAAATTGCATCGGCACCACCCAACGTTTCATAGCTGCGACCACTAACAAGAATCACGTCAGGCTGCATCTCTACCATCGCTTCTGTGGATAGAGGCTTGTAAGACGAGAGTTGTGTAGCGGCTGGGTTTTGTCCGCCGGCGAGTTGAATAATTGCATCGGGTGTCGTTTGTGAGCCCGCAACATTTGCAGGTCGCCCTTCATGGATCAGCAGAAAGAGCACTTTCTTTTTCTTCGCTTGATCAGGTTGGTTTGCATTGAGTGCTTGTACTTGCGCCTGGACATCTTGCTTTAAGCTTTCAGCTTGAGCTTTGCGATCCATAAGGTTCGCAATTTGATCAATACGTTGATAAAGGCCCTCGACATTTGCATCAGTATTAACGATTTCTACATCTACGCCAGCCGATTTCAATTGGCTCAATGTTGTTTTCGGCCCCATCTCATCAGAACCAATGACTTTTGTCGGACGTAAGGCGAGCAACCCCTCCGCTGAAAGACGACGATGGTAGCCCACTTTAGGCAGTTCCATTCCTTTTGGTAATTGACTGGTGACGTCGATAGCAACCAAGCTATCTTTAGCGTCGAGTTCAAGCAAGAGTTCAGTGACGGCGCTGCCTGCGCTAACAACGCGCTCTGAGGATGGCGTTTCATTGGCAAAAAGTTGACTACTCGCAAGTAGGGAAATAGCTGCCGTGACAACAGCATGAATAGTGATGCGTGTGTTCTTCATTTTGAAAGGATCTCTATCTTACTTATTTTTATGATGGCTCTTCAGTGAGTAACTGAGTTGCTTGAATTCCGTTTTCTTGTAAAAAGCCGAGAAGTTGTACTAGCGACTGAATATTCGCGGTTTTTTCTGCTCCAATTACAATCGGTTTATCGCTTGACTTACTCTCTTCTAGCAGCGCGAGGGTAAAGTTGTCCCAATCGATATATGTCTTGCCGTTAATAGCCCAGTAAGGCTCGTCTTTAAGAATATTTACCGCGATGGATTGCTTATCGACATCTGCAACAGCCTGAGATTCTGTGCTCGGTAAATTGACGTCTAATGAATCGAGTTTGACCGCTGCGGTTAACATCAGGAAAACCATGACGATAAAAATAATGTCTAACAGCGGTGTTAAATCGGGGGTTAAACCGTTACGACTATTTTCTTGTGGTGTTTTAATCATTTAGTTGCTGCCTCAATCTTCTCAGAAGAGCGCAGTGTTACTTTTGAGTGGTCTGGCGAGACATGCTGTAACGAGATACCTTCAAGCCATAAGTTGACGTAGTTTAAAGTGTGCTCAAGCTTGGCGATTACACGATCCGCCCACAAACCAATGATCTGCGCTCCTGAAATGGCAGGAAGTGCGATAATGAGACCCGCGGCAGTGGTGCGCATAGCAAGACCTAGGCCGTCAGCCAAATCATTCGGAGTGATATTCCCCGTTGAAACCGCGATGCCTTTAAACATGTCAATTAAGCCAAGTACCGTACCAAGCAAGCCAATTAAAGGGCTGATGACGCCAATCAGCGTCAGCAAACGAAGGCCGGAATGCAACTGATGGCGTTTTTCTTGCAGCCAAATACCTGCGGCATCCTCTCTTAAAGATTTAGAGAAAGAATGATGAGCAAGCAACATCGCAACACCACGGTACAGAAGCGGCCGCTTATTCGACAACTCTTCAGCAAGTGCTTCAAGTTCGCTCCCATTTGTTGGGTCTAATCCTGTGAGCTTTTGGCGAATGGCTCGCTTTCCTACACCAAGGCTAATTAACACATGGAATAATCGCTCGGCGATGATCATCACGGTTAGAGCTGAGCAAATGATCAAAGGCCATGTCATCAGCCCAAATTGAGTTTGTAATTCTTGTAGTTGTTCCATTATCCATCCAACTTAAAACGAACAGGTACTTGTACTCGGTGAGCGACTTTTAGCCCACCTGAAATATGTGGTGTAAATTGCCACTGTTTGATCGCACGAAGTGCTGAGGCATCTAGCGACTCTGTGCCGGAAGACTCAATCAAAACCTGTTTAATCTGGTTACCATTCTCATCTAGCCATATCTCATACAAGGCTACACCTTCAATACCGCGTCTTTGTGCAGACCTTGGGTAACGGGGTTGTGTTGGTTGACTCACAAACGTTGGTTTGTCTACCAAGACAGGCTGAGACGTTGCCCCTTTGGATTGGCTCGCAGGTGCGGATTGTTGAGCTACCGTCTCTTTCTTCACTGGTTCCGTTTTTTTCTTTGGTTTCGCTTCGGGCTGAACCTTTTGCTTTGTTACGGTTTTGGTGGGCTCGACCGCTTTAGGTTTAGATTGTTTAACCGGTTCAGGTTTTTTCTCTACTACCTTCTTCTTAACAGCGTCTTTCTTGACGACCTGTTTTTTTACAATCTTCTTTTCTGGTTCAGGTTGGTCTTGAGGCTGCTGCTCTTTTGGTGGTGCTACATTTTCTGGTGTAGATTTTTCGACAGCGGGAGGAGCAGACACAAGATTTAGACTTACCGAACTTGCTGGGTTTCCAGCCGGCATCGCGAACACCTTTGTCTCTTGAGAAACAAAAAGAAGTGCGGCATGGATGGCAAGGGAAGCACCTCCTGCAATGACAT
>NZ_WXWS01000045.1:0-5588 GCF_009904715.1 Vibrio sp. V42_P2S4T144
ATCACTCCTAAAAAATAAAGCGAAGCGTCAAACTAGCGTTAATATTACTAATCAAAAAATATAAAGTAAGCACTAAAATCAAAAGAAATAACGAAAAATATTGTTAAATATATGTTGTTGCTTAAGGGGCAATTATGCAGGTAATGTTCAGTTATTCAATGTAATTACAGCAATTGTGATTATTTATGCCGTTATTATTCATTTGTATTTTTGAGTTTTGTAATGAGTTTGTTTTATTAGAAATTCTAATTTGAATGGGTAAAATTTGTCATTTCTTAAACAATAAGAAACTGACTAATATACAACCAACTAAACAGACTACTGCTTTTAAAGAGAGGCAATCATGGCACAAGCAATGCAAATGACAAATGTAGCTTTACCAACCTCTATGGATAAGAAAACCTACGCGGTTAACTTCAAAGGACTGATTGCTCACTTACTGGACATTCTATTTGTAGATAACACTGCGCCACGCAGTTACTACGCAGAAGACTTGTCAGCACATATTCAAAAAGACATCGGTATGTACCGTTGATATTGAAATAGTGTAAGAAATACCGGCCTATGAGCCGGTATTTTTTTTATTTGTAAAACATGCCTACTCAACCTACGCCCTAGAAAAGAAACACTCTAGAGGAGGTAGACATGACTGAAGTGCGATATTACTTCTTGCGGCAGTATTCTGCGATCACGTACATCGACTGACCACCATTTGCCTTACCCGAAACTAGCTTTGGATCATCGCCAAGGCTAATACCACGAATCACTGTACCTTGTTTGATTACTTGGTTAGTGCCTTTTACTGGTAGGTCTTTAATTACTGTTACATCGTCACCTTTCTTAAGTTCAGTGCCGTTACAGTCAACCGTTTTATCGTCAGCAGACATCCCTTTCATTGCCCAGTTCATTTGCTCTTCTTCCATGTACATCATGTCAAGAGCATCTTGAGCCCAGCTTTCTGTGTTTAGGCGAGTGAGTTGGCGCCATGCAGTCACTTGTACAGCAGGAACCTGGCTCCACATACTTTCGTTTAGACAACGCCAGTGGTTAATGTCTTTTGGCTCATCGATCTCACCCAGACACTTATCACAAACCATGATGGCAGTATCAACCGTCACATTACCGTGAGGTGGGACAGCGTATGCAGTTAGTTGAGATTCAGAAGAACACAGTTCACATTTTGACTCGCAGCGCGCAAGCAGAGTAGCTTCAATAGACATAAGGACTCACCTTAGTAATGTTATTTTGTGGCGGTATTATCCACTTTATCCTGAGAAATAAAAGGGTGTTAGCGAATTAAAGATTAGATTTTACAATACTCCAACCTGATTAAGGTGAAGATGTAAAATATTCGCTAAATAAATAATACGGAAGTATAAAAGACACTATTAATTGTTTTGGTTTATGAATTGGTTGTGTCAATTTCTACAACGATTACAAACCTAAAAGAGGTAAATGTAGAGAGAGGGTGGCTAGAACATAGCCCTCTAATTTACAGAGGGCCTGTCGTTAACGTTCGACAATCTGGACAATTTGCTCTTTTGAAATACTCATTTCTTTACCATCCATGTCTTCATACTCGTACATACCCGTTTCTTCGTTCAGGTCTGGTTTACCGTAAGAGGTAATAATTTTCCCTTCATTTGTCGACATCAGATATTGGCTACTTCCGCATGCAGCAAGAAGTAATACAGTGGCAATAACAGTCAATACGCGCATAGAGTTTTCCTTTTAAACAAGTGAGTTAGGCAAAGACATCGATTTAACTATAGCAGAGGAAATATGAGTGGGTTTGAATACAATTGAAATGAAAAAGCCCAGTAGAAACTGGGCTTTGGTAAGAGAGGTAATACGATTACTTCAGAACGGAAGTATTAGTCACACCCGTTAAAGTGTCATCCATTAAGAAGTCTGTGTTTTCCATTTGCATCTCAACGTGATGGTCAATATCAGAAAGTGTGCCATTTGGCGAAGCAAAAGTACTGTGCGATGCAGTAGCATTAAACTGTACAAAGCTCGCAGTTGCATTCACAGTAGTGTCCGTACTGTTCACAGTCTTCAATCCTAGCTTATTAGCAAGCGGTTCAGTACCCGCGAATGGTGCATTTGGAACGCTGTTTGGTACTGTGCTATCGCCATCCACTTCTGTCATCAAGAATGGTGTCGTTAGCGAACCAGATGCCACTAAATCTGAAGCGTTTGTGAACGGATCGACAGTGTCTAGTGTAGTCTGTGCTGCATAGATAAATTGTGAGAAACCTGCTTCTAGCGCTGCTACTTGAGCTTCCGTTGCCGCAGCCTCAAAAGCTTCGTAACATGTTTTATCTTCTAGATCCGCACATGATGCATCAGCGTAAGTCGCATAGTCTTTTGATGCTGCATAAGCGAGGTTATGTTTGATCTGAGGGCCGTAATTGTCTGAACCCAGTAACAAATTACCAATTTGTCCACCAGAGTTCTGTACTGATGCAGAACTAAAGGTGTACAGCGCATCCGCAGTAGGGCTGCCCAATGTATTGTTTGCTGCTGCGACGGCAGATGTAGCTACAATACCGCCAAGTGAATGACCTAGCATTTTGACTTTTGAACCCGTCATTGGGTTGAAGCCTTGCAGAGGACCTCCAGCTAAAAGACCGCCTTGAGCAGATACTACCAAGCTAGCGCGCAAACCTAACACATCCAGAACACTTTGACGTAGGTTGTCACGCGCAACGGCTAAATTGGAAAGATTTAGATAAGCCAGTACATTCGCATTTGCGGAACGTTGTTCATCTAAGCTGCGCGTACCATGAATAGGTAAGTCAATAGCGATAACTGCCACACCTGCTTTTACCATATTGAACGCGAACGCGTACGCATTCTCTTTCGCAGAGGTGATGCCGTGTTGATAAATCACAACGTCTGTCGCGACGCCAGATTTAGGTGTGAAGACCAGTACTTCGACATCTTCAACCGATTTCACTACGGGAACAGGCGAGTAGCGAGTAATAATACGCTCACTATCAAGCTGGGTACCATCGGTAAGAGTAAGCTTAGCTCCAACAAGTTTTAGCTGCTCTGTAGGATCTGTAGCAAGCTTTGTCACATCAACAGGATCATTTGCAAAAACGCCTGTTGATAGCTGCTGAACCATGTTTGCTTGCTCGTTCGGATCCGCTAATGCTGCGCTTAGCTTCGCTAGGCTTGGCATCGCAGATACCATTGGTTGCATGTTCCAGCTTGCGCCTTTTTCCAAGTAATGAGGCAGTCTTACCACACCTTGTGTCACGCTTACATCGGCACCTGATTGCATGTAAAGGCCTTTAATTGCCGTTTTAGCTGCGTCTAGATCGCTAATGTATTTACTAAAGTCATCGTCAGAGTCTAGCGCAGTGCTAAAGTCTTGGGTTTCACCGAGCGTTATTGTGTAGGCCGTTGATAAGTCTACTGAACCTTCGTTTGAGTCATTTTTGTAAACGGTATTTAGTGTGTTTGCGCCAGTAGAAAAACCAGTAGCGGTTACTCCTTTGACTGCCGCTAACGTATCACCTACAGACTGGGTACTGAACCATGAGGAGTAAACGATGTCGTTAGGGTCAACTTGAGCTAGACCAAAAATGCCTTCAACCGCCTGAGTGACTGCTTGAACAGAAGCAAGGTCGCCAGTTTCATAAACGATTTCTTTCGATTTAACTGTCGCATAACTTGCTGATGTACCAATTGGCTCACCATTCACGTCAGTAACATCTTGTGTAACCGCAAAAATGTACTCGCTTGACTCATCAAGTGCAGCCAAGAACTGGATGTATAGAGAGCTACCTTTTGCTTGAACTACGTAGTCCTGATTCTGAACGAGTACCTCTTCGATTGGGTTAGATTTACCGTCCCACTCGGTTAAGCGTTGGTTAATCTTGATGACTTTAACACCAGACGACAGCATGCCCGTTGCAAAACCGTCGCCGTTGAAGTTAAGAACGATTGGCATAGACGTTGACCATCCATCCATCGTGTTCATTGAGGCTCTAGGGTTGGTTAAAGCATCATCGCCATCAGTTGGCAGACCAAGCGTACCATCGCTTGTGTCCATTAATAAGTAAGACGGTGCCGGTACATCTGCGTTCGCTCCTTGAAGCGTAAAACTGATGGATGTTTCGCGATCAAGCAATGCTTGGACTTCATCTTCAAATTGAACTTTGTCGGAAGTACCAGAGCTGGAGGTATCATCACCACAACCAGCAAGAAGGATTGCAGAACAAAGCATTGATAATTTAAACGTGTGTTTCATTGGTTTACTCCGTAATCCCATTATTTGAAGGTGTAGTTCATCTGTACCGCGCTGATGTAAGCAGTACCTTCTGAGTCAAACTTAATCTCTTCACCCAGAGCATTTGTCTCAGTGAAAGAGCCTGATTTACTCTTAACAAGTGCAAAGCCTGCATCGAAAGTTAAATTCTCACTCATTGCGTAAGTTAGGCCCGCGCTGTACCAAAAACGGTCACTGTCAGGGATACTCAATGTCGCTTCACCTGCTTGTTCGTCGTACGCAAAGCCTGCACGGAATGTCCAGTCTGTATTAAGTATGTAAGTTGCACCAACGGAGTAGCGATTGTTGTCTTCATATTTCTCAGGTTTAAAGAAACATACTCCGTCATTACATTCGTTACTGGTCGCTTTTAGTTCTTTAAATGTGCTCCAGTCGGTTTGTTGCCAGCCGTAATGTACAGCCCATTGTTCATTCAGTTGATGGAAAGCCGATAATTCGATAATTGAAGGGAGAGAGATTTTTAAACGGCCATCAACTTTTGGTGATGAAGCTCGACCAGAGTCGTAACTACTAAACTCACCGTCATCAAAATCTAGATCAACCTTAGAGCGGTAGCCAAAGCCAAAACGGTTGTTTTCATTTAGCTCAAATAAAGCGCCGACATTCCAACCCCAAGCGAAAGTTTCACCTTCCATGCCGACAAGGTTATCGGACTTATTACCACCTAAAATACCGGCGAGTGCGCCTTTGTGACGAGTCAGCTCTGCTTCAGCGTATACTAGGTTGATACCACCACCGACACTGAAAGACTCGTTGATACGGTAAGCGACATTAGGGTTGATGTTTACTGAAAGTAGGGAAGTGTCACCCGCCATATCACCTGCGGAAATATCATTTGGATAGTCAGTGGCAACACCGTATGTTGTGAACATACCGATGCCCCAGGCCCAGTTATCATTGATAGGGCTGATGTAATAACCTGCTGGCACGATCTGTAAAGGGGCGACATCTTTCGCGTGTTCATTGTTTACAGTGTCGTACACATCGACTTCAGGGTCGATGATAGATAACGCGCCCGAAAATTGAGCTTCTTTGAAAAGTGTCATTGCTGCAGGGTTACGAGCAAGGACGCTGGCATTATCTGCAACAGCCCCTTCACCTGAAAATGCTCGACCAAGACCAGATGCCGAATGTTCAGCTACCTGGAAGCCCGCTGAGTGGGCATTACACGCAAACAATATTGAAATTGTAAGCAGAGAGCAGTGCTTCTTGTTCATCCTTGACCCTCCTAGGGTGTCATAATGCTGGACCGAAGTCCTTGTAATTGTTGTGTGGTACTTACACC
>NZ_WXWS01000614.1:0-5582 GCF_009904715.1 Vibrio sp. V42_P2S4T144
AAGCAGTCGTAAATGAAATTGTTCGAAGATTACTGGATAAATATGAACAAGATAAGTCTATAGGTGTAGTAACTTTAAATACTGATCAGCAAAGAACGATTGAAGATCTGTTAGACGACGCAAGAAGACAAAACCCTGCTATCGAAAAATACTTTCAAGAGGGGTCAGGAAGAGATCCTGTTTTTGTTAAGAACCTAGAGTCAGTTCAGGGTGATGAGAGAGACGTAATCATGCTCAGTCTCGCGTATGGTCCTACGGAGCCAGGAGCCAAAACAATGAGTATGAATTTTGGGCCACTCAACAAAAGCGGGGGAGAGCGCCGCTTAAATGTTGCGATTACTCGCGCAACCACGGAGGTTGTTGTCTTTAGTAGTTTTGACTCTTCAATGATTGATTTAAGCAGAACGAACTCGGTTGCCGTTGAGCACTTAAAACACTTCCTTGAATTTGCAGAAAAGGGGCCAATTGCTTTATCTGAGATTGCTTCTGCAGAGCATGGAGTCGATCAATTTGATAGTGATTTTGAAGAAGCGGTAGCTCAAGCTTTAAGAATTAAAGGTTGGAAAATACAAACACAAGTAGGAGTAAGTAAGTTTAGAGTTGATCTCGGAGTACTTCATCCAGACAAGCCTGGCAAGTACATAGCTGGTGTTGAGTGTGATGGGGCTACGTACCACTCTTCTCCTGCAGCCCGAGATAGAGATCGGGTAAGACAGATAGTTTTGGAAGGCCTAGGATGGAATATTGTTAGGTTATGGTCGACGGATTACTTTATTGATCCTGAATATGCAATTGAAAACATTGACTCAAAACTTAGAGAAATACTTGAAGTGGAAAGGGAGCGAGACATACTGCTAGAAGCAGAAGCAGAAGCAGAAGCAGAAGCAGAAGCAGAAGCAGAAGCAGAAGCAGAAGCAGAAGCAGAAGCAGAAGCAGAAGCAGAAGCAGAAGCAGAAGCAGAAGCAGAAGCAGAAGCAGAAGCAGAAGCAGAAGCAGAAGCAGAAGCAGAAGCAGAAGCAGAAGCAGAAGCAGAAGCAGAGGGAAAAGTAGTGTTAGCGAAAGGTCCTTCAACTTTAAACTCAGGCACAGGTTTTTGTCTTGAACAAACGGGGAGCTCTGGTAAAGAATTTGATGAAATCGAGAACGCTTCATCGATTACATTGGATGCCGCAAATTATTTTAAACCTGAATACGTTGATAGGCTCACTCAACTTGCTACAGATATCCTTATCGAACGCCCTGGTATTACACTGCATGCACTTACCCTCGAAATAGCCAACCTACATGGCTTAACACGTACAAGCAAAAAGCAACTCGAGTATATGAGAAAAATACTTGATACTTTCGCTGGTATCAAAGAGAGCGATGGGTACTCTCCAACACTCTGGGTTTCGCCGAGTAATATGGTCGATTTGATTGAGTGGCGGGGTGTAGAGGCATTCGGTTATGAACGAAAGTGGAATGAGCTGTCGTATGAGGAGGCTTTGGGGCTTGCTAAGTTTGCGATTCAGAAGAACTCAGAAGCGCCAATAGATGTTATTTGCGATGAGTTAAATATTAAGAGACGTCATGAGACATCCTTGAACCAATTTGCTATTTGGCTAAAAACCGTTAATGAATTTGACGATCAGAAATAGCTAATACATATGCTTGTCAGGCCTGATGCCTCAAAGCTTAGGAACTGACAAGCTTTTCTCGAATCTTTTATATACGCAGTTAGATTAAATCATTAACAAGGATGTGTAATGAGAAATAGAAAATGGATATTTGCGGCTATTTTGCTTATTGGAGGACCTTCATTATTGCCCTTTAGTTTGGAAGTAATCTCAATAATTGAGCTGTTTGGTCTTTTGGGTTTGTGGACAATTTATTCATCTTACGCTGAATATTTGGCGAATCACCCTTGGTTTAAAAGAGGTCTGCGTTTAGCAACCAGTTGGGACTTTCAGCCTCAAATGCTGTTCTCTCTGAGAGAGCTTAGGGCATGTCCACAGTTAGTTTTCCACATGCTTCCTGTTCAAAGTGTGATGATCTGGGCTTTGAACATTATGTTTTGGGCGAGTGTGGCTTGGTGCTACAGAATTTAAGCGAACAAATTGTTCAAGAGGGGTTCGCAACGCATAGCATTTTTACTGTGCGTTGGTTTTAGTGATTAAGGCGGTATGCAGTGGTATCAGTATTGAGTCGCTCACCCGTCAACAAGACGCCAAACAGTAAGGATGATGGATGATTAAAGCACAAATATATGATGTATTTTGTGATGAGTTAGCTCAAGGTAACCCATGTGGCGTTGTCGAACTAAATCACTGGCTGAGTGATTCTGAATTACTTCAAATCACTCATCAGGTCGCTCAACCTGTCACATCATTTGTGGTTCAGTCTGGCAGTGACTACCACATTCGCTGGTTTAGCCTAGAAGGAGAGATCAACCTATGCGGACACGGAAGTTTGGGCGCAGGCGCTGCAATCATTTCCAACTATCATAAGAACGAGGTCATTCTACAAAGTCAGTATGGTCATGTTACCGTTACTGGACTGGATGGAATGTATCGGATAGTGATGCCAAGTTGGCTAGCCAAGCCTCATGCCATCCCCTTGGGTATTTCAGGCTTTTCCAATCACCCCGTAGATGCTTTTACAACGCGTGATTTGGTTGTTGTTCTCGAATCAGAAGATGATGTTGTTCGCTATCAACCTAACTTTGATGAGCTGATTAAAATTGATGAGTTTCATGCTGTCATCGTGACGGCTCAAAGTTCTGATAGTGGCTATGTGCTGCGTTACTTTGCACCTAAAATCGGTATTTCAGAAGATCTTGCCACAGGTTCGGCTCAGTGCTCATTGGCGCCTTATTGGTTTGAAAAGCTAGGCAAAGAAAAATTGACGGCTCGTCAGCTATCTCGTGCTGGTGGTTATTTTGAAGTGGCTCGCGGTTTAGAATCTACGATCGTATTGTCTGCACACGTGAAAAGTCGGACTTGAATGCAAACGCCTCTAGCTCTTACACAAGATCTAGAGGCATCCATTTTTTATTGACTTAAACGTGCCGAGCTAAGATTTTAACCCTGCAGCGGTCATCATGACGCGAAATAACATAGACACTAACCCTAATGCAGCGACGCTAACGACCCATATTCCAACCATCCAAGCCCATTGGCGGCACCAATTTTTGATTTTCATACTCACTCCTTATCAACTCGTTAATGGTACGCTTCGCCTTCTTTTACTTTTCCGGAGAAGACGTAGTAACTCCAAAAGGTGTAAGCCAGAATGATCGGGATGATGATCACTGCTCCAACGAGCATAAAGCGCTGACTGCTTGCAGGAGCCGCTGCTTCCCATATTGATATGCTAGGAGGAATGATATTTGGCCAGATACTGATGCCAAGCCCAGCGAACCCGAGAATCACGATCACTAACGCCATCACGAAAGGGCTGCGCTCTTTACGCTTTTTAACGGAGTCGGCAATCTTCAAACATACCAGCCCAGTAATGACAGGTACGGGCAGTAAGTAGAACAAATTAGGCAGAGAAAACCATCTTTCCGCAATGGCAGGGTAAGCAAGTGGAGTCCAAGCGCTCACAATGACTAATGCGGAGATCATCGCCAGTAGTGTTTTGTTAGTGAAGCGGTGCATCGTGTTTTGCAGTTCACCTTCCGTCTTCATGATGAGCCATGTGCTACCAAGCAGCGCGTACGTTGCGACTAAACCCAAACCACAAAAGATGGGAAAAGGGCTGAGCCAGTCGAGTTGGCTACCTACGAAGACGCGGTTTTCCACCGCAAAGCCTTGAATTACCGCGCCAACAACGATGCCTTGGAAAAACGTGGTTAAAATCGAGCCGACCATAAAAGAGCGATCCCAGAACTTTAAGTGGTTTTCCAATGCTTTAAAGCGAAACTCAAATGCGACTCCACGAAAGATCAAAGCAATCAACATCAACGTTAAAGGGATGGTTAGCGCTTCAATAATCACCGCGTAAGCCATCGGAAAAGCGCCAAATAGAGATGCGCCTCCTAGCACAATCCAAGTTTCGTTACCGTCCCAAACTGGCGCGACACTGTTGACCATGACGTCTTTTTGTTTTTCATCCTTGATGAAGGGCATCAGTATTCCAATACCCAAATCGAAGCCATCCATGATGATGTACATCAAAGTGGCAAAAACGATGATCGCGAACCAAATCACGGATAAATCAAAATGCATATTTTCTACCTTCACTTTGTGACAAATTCTAGATGCGGCCTGAAACGGTCGTCATGTCGTGCTCATCGTGTTCGATTGCATCGGGGCCTTTCTTGATTTGGTGGATCATGTAGTAATAACCAAAACCAAATACCAAGCTGTATACAACCAGGAAACACAGCAGGCTGATGCTCATTTGTAGGTCTCCGTGTGCAGAAACCGCATCACGCGTTTTTTGTACGCCATAAACGACCCAAGGTTGCCGACCAACCTCTGTCGTAAACCAGCCAGCGAGTATTGCGATAAGACCAGATGGCCCCATAAATAATGAAAACTTGAGGAACCAACGCGAGGTATAAAGCGTGTTCTTTTTTCGTAACCATATGCTGTAGAAGCTCTGTAAAATCATCAGAAGTCCTAGCCCGACCATGATTCGAAATGACCAAAAGACGATAGGTGAGTTCGGTCGTTCCTCTTTCGGGAAGTCTTTCAGCGCCGGGATTGGCTCAGTTAAACTGTGGCGTAGGATCAAACTTCCTAAAACAGGAATTTCTAAGGCATAGTCTGTGCGTTCTTGTTCCATGTTTGGCATGCCGAACAATATCAATGGGGTTGGTTTGCCATCACTGTTATCCCAATGTCCTTCGATGGCAGCGATTTTGGCGGGCTGGTGTTCCAGAGTGTTTAGCCCGTGCACATCGCCAATCACGGTTTGGAGTGGCGCAAGGAACACTAAGATCCCGAGCGACATCGAAAACATGGTTTTTACCGCAGTCGATTGATTGCCTCTCAATAAATGCCAAGCGGCTGACGCGCCTACAAAGAGTGCTGAACTGACGAAAGCCGCGACGCTCATGTGCGCCAAACGATAAGGAAATGAAGGATTGAAAACGATAGCAAACCAGTCGGTTGGCACCACACGTCCGTCGACAATTTCATAGCCTTGTGGCGTTTGCATCCAACTGTTGGAGGCGAGAATCCAGAACGTCGAAATGATCGTTCCTAACGCCACCATCGAGGTTGCAAAAAAGTGCAGCTTTTCGCCGACGCGACGCCAACCAAACAGCATTACGCCAAGAAATCCGGCTTCGAGAAAGAATGCCGTTAACACTTCATAAGTCAGTAATGGGCCAGTGATAGAACCAGCGAAGTCGGAGAAACCACTCCAGTTGGTGCCGAATTGATAGGCCATGACAAGGCCAGATACAACGCCCATCCCAAAGTTAACCGCAAAAATTTTCGACCAGAAATGATAGAGCTTTTGGTAATCGGGATTGCGTGTTTTTAGCCATAAGCCTTCCAGCACGGCGAGATAGGTGGCCAAACCTATGGTGATAGCGGGGAAAATAATATGAAAGGATACCGTAAAGGCGAACTGTATCCGTGCAAGCATAA